>DASTMZ010000087.1:0-95987 GCA_035713725.1 Micromonosporaceae bacterium | reverse complement strand
GACGGTGGCGGATCTGATACGCAGACCGTCAATGCGCCGGCCGTGGACGCGCAGGTCGTGGATGCGCAGACCGTGGATGCGTTGACTGATGTGCTTGCGGTTCGTGCCCGGGCCGCGGCGGTGGCGGATGCGGCGTTGCTGGACGCGGTGGTGGCCGTCGCCGACCGGGATCGGCTTGGGTTTGACGCCGATCAGGTGGCGGTGACGTTGGCGTGGACGCGGGCGGCGGCGCGGTATCAGGTGGAGTTTGGCCGGTATCTGCAGCGGGTGGTCAAGCCGGTGTGGGCGGCGATGTGTGCCGGTGACGTCGATGTGCCGCGGGCGCGGGTGTTTCACGATGTGCTGTGCGCAGTCGATGACGGTGTGGCGTTCACGATCGCGTTGGATCATGTCGACCGCGCGCCGGGGTGGACCACCGGGCAGTTGCGTGATCGGCTGCGGCGGGCGGTGCTGCGCGCCGACCCGCACGGTGCCGCCGAACGCACCGCCCGCACGGTGGGGCAGCGGCGGGTGGAGCTGCTGGCCGATCGGGAGTCGACTGCCGGGTTGTATGCGTTGTGTCTGCCGGCGGTGCGGGCGGTTGCCGCGTTCGAGCGGGTCGATGCGATCGCCCGCGCCCGGCACAGTGCCGCAGATGGTCGCACGTTGGATCAGTTGCGTGCCGACACGTTGCTGGACCTGTTGGAGGGTGTCGGGATCGGTGTGTCACCGGTGCATCGCCGTGGCGTGGTGGAGCTGACCATCCCCTGGTCCACCCTGGCCGGTGGCCGCGCATCGACCGCAGCTCAGCCCGAACCGATGCCCGAGCTCGACGACGGCGGAATTACAGCCAGCCCAGGCGAACCGGCCGCGGGGTGCTCGGCCGGGCGCGGGGTTGGCGAGCCGGCGACGCTGGCCGGGTTCGGGCCGATCGAGGCATCAACCGCCCGGGATGTGGCGATGAGCATGCTCGGCCGCCGCGACATCGCCTGGCGCTACCGGGTAACCGACGACAACGGAGCGCTACGCGCGCTGGGCACACTCTCCACACCGAAGCACACCGACGCGCTGGGCCAGCTGATCGATCAGGTTCCTGTGACGCCGGCGACGCCACCGGCCGAGGCCAACCCGCGGCGACGGATGCCCGGTCCGGCGTTAGCGCGCTGGATCCGCGCCCGGGACGGCACCTGCCGGGCACCCGGCTGCCGGGTGCCCGCGTCACGCTGCGACATCGACCACACCATCGACCACGCTTCGGGTGGCGGCACAACACACGACAACCTTGCACTACTGTGCCGCCACCACCACCGGCTCAAACACGACGGCGGCTGGCACGTGACACAACCCGAACCCGGCGTACTCGCCTGGCAATCCCCACACGGCACGCGCTTCACCAGACAGCGAGACTGAGTCGCTGTCGTGGCGCACGCGGTGACCCGCCCGGCCTCGACCGCGTGCACCACGCGCTCTAGGAGAGGCGCTCCACGACCATGGCCATGCCCTGGCCGCCGCCGACGCACATGGTCTCGAGGCCGATCGTCTTGTCGTGCCAGTCCAGCGCGTTCAGCAGCGTGCCCGTGATGCGAGCGCCGGTCATGCCGAACGGATGGCCGACCGCGATCGCGCCACCCATCACATTCAGCTTCTCCAGCGGGATGTTCAGGTCGCGGTAGGACGGGATGACCTGCGCCGCGAACGCCTCGTTGATCTCGACGAGGTCGACGTCGTCGATCGTCATGCCGGCGCGGCGCAGCGCCATCCGGGATGCCTCGACTGGGCCCAGGCCCATGATCTCCGGGGAGAGCGCGGTTACACCCGTCGACACGATGCGTGCTAGCGGCTTGATGCCGAGGTCGCGCGCCTTCGTGTCGGACATGACGATGACGGCCGCGGCGCCATCGTTCAACGGGCAACAGTTGCCAGCGGTGATGCGGCCGTCGGGGCGGAACACCGGCTTCAGTCCGGCGACGCCCTCCAGCGTGACACCCGGGCGAGGCCCGTCGTCCTTGCTGACCACGGTGCCGTTCGGCGTCGTGACCGGCGTGATCTCGCGTGCCCAGAATCCGGCGTCGATCGCCTTCTCGGCGTTGTTCTGGCTACGTACCCCGAACTCGTCCATCTCCTCGCGGGTCACACCCTTGATCTGTGCGAGATTCTCCGCGGTCTGACCCATCGCGAGGTAGACGTACGGCAGGTCGCCCTCGTCGCGGGGATCGGTCCAGATCGGTGCACCGGCCGCTTCCCGGGAGACCGAACGCTTCCAGCCATCGTCGAACTTCGGGTTCTGCCAGCCGCCGCCGACAAGCGACTGTGCCTGCGGCGGAAGTCCGTCGGAGTTGCCGCGTGCGTAGCGCGACACACATTCGACGCCCGCCGAGATGAACACGTCGCCCTCGCCGGCCTTGATGGCGTGGAACGCCATCCGTGTGGTCTGCAAGGAGGAGGAGCAGTAGCGGGTGATCGTCGCGCCGGGCAGCTTGTCCATGCCGAGCATGATCGCGACCACGCGCGCCATGTTGAAGCCTTGTTCACCGCCGGGGAGGCCACAGCCGAGGTAGAGGTCTTCTACGAGGTGCGGATCGAGCGCCGGCACCTTGTCGAGCGCGGTTTGCACGATGGTGGCCGTGAGATCGTCCGGACGGATGTCGACGAGCGAACCCTTGGCGGCGCGGCCGATCGGCGAGCGGGCGGTGGCGACGATGACGGCTTCAGGCATACCGCAACGCTACCGCCCAGCACGCGGACTCGTCACGGCCGCGAACCCGCGATCGGGCACGGTCACCGATGCGGGACGACGCCGATCGCGTCCCGTACCGCCGGCGTCAGCGCGTGTGCCCACACGCGGTACCCGTCCGCCGACGGGTGATATCCGTCCGCGCTCAACGTGCCGGCGTCGGCCCGGAACACCGCGCCGGTGAGCGCCGCGAGGTCAACGGGTACGCCGCCGGCCGCCCGTACCGCCGCTTCTTGCGCTCGTGCCACGCGGCGGCCGAGCAGCCCCAGCAGCTGACGCAGCGGCGGTGCGATGGCGCGCAATGCACCGAGGTCCGGGCAGGTGCCGACCACGACGGGTACGCCGGCGGCGCACAACCGAGCGACCGCCTCGCCGAGCGCGGCAGCCGCGTCCAATGGCCTCCGGAGCCCCGTCGCATCGTTGGCGCCGACGAGAATGACCGCGACGTCCGGGGGCGGGCCGAGCAGCGCGCGCGCCACCTGTGTCGCGAGGTCGGCGCTGCGCGAGCCCATCACCGCGACGCTCGACAGTTCCACCCGGTAGCCGTCGGCGACGAGCAATTCGGCGAGCCGACCGCCGACGGTGTCCGCGACCCGGCCGACGCCCACGCCAAGTGCCGACGAGTCACCGAGCAGCACAAGCCGGGTCGGCGCAAGACTCGGGTCGCCGTGCGACGTGCGGATCGCGAGGTTCGGATCGGGCCGGCCGTATCGCCGCGCGCGCGCGACGACCGCCTCCGTAACGAGCGTGACGGCGCCACCGACGGCTGCCGCGGCCACCGTGATCGCGGCTGCGCGGCCCGTTCGCCTTGCCAGACCCATGACCATTCGCCGCCCACTCGCCTCGCGCTACCGCTACGACGTCCCATCCGCCGGCGCGGACTCGGCCGGTCCGGACACACGCAAGGGTACGGCGGGATCGTCGATCGCGGGGTCCTGAGGCCGTTCGGTGAATTGGCGTACCCGGCGGCGCAGCTGTGCCCAACGGCCAGCCGGACCATGGTCGCGGCCACTGACCTGGGCGCGACTGACCTCGGTGCCCGGCCGGTCGGCGGCCTCGACGGCGGCCCGTGTCAGCGACCGCAAGCCCTCGCCAATCGCGAGTCCGGGCTGCTCGTCGACCGGTGCGGTGAGTGCGGCAACGGCGGTCGGCAGGATTGCAGCGACGGCCGCGGCGTAGCCGTCCGCCGATGGGTGGAACCGATCGGCACCGAACATGCGCTCCGGCGCCGACGCGAATTGCGGCCCGAGCAGGTCGCCGAGCGACACCGTACGCGCACCGGCCGCGACCGCCGCGACGGTCTGCGCCGCTGCCATGTCGCGGCTCCAGTGCTGCGCGAGTCGGCGCAATGGTTGCGGAATGGGACGGATGGTGCCCAAGTCCGGACACGTACACACGACGACTTCGGAGCCGGCGTCGCGCAACGTCGCGACCGCGGCGGCGAGGTGCCGCACCGCTAGGGACGGGCGCACCCGATGGGTCACGTCGTTCGCGCCGACCAGGATGATGGTCAGCTCCGGCCGGTGTTCCAGCGCGCGTCGCACCTGCGTGTCGAGCGCGGCGGACAGCGCGCCAACGGCGGCGTGGCAGCGTACGTAGACCGGTCGGTGTATGCGTTCCGCGATGCCGGCGGCGAGTAGCGCGCCGGTGGTGTCGCGGGCCCGCTCGACGCCGTACCCCGCGGCGGAAGAGTCACCGAGCACCGCGAGGCGTACCTCGGCGCCGGTGAAGTCGGTGCGGTAGCGGCCGTCGCATCGAGGTGCGGGGGACAGTGCCATCGGGATGTTGCGCCGGGCGATCTCGGCCTGGCCGTAGAGCAACCCGGCGGCGAGCGCGCCGATCACGCCGAGACCGCCGCCGCCGTATGCCGTCGCGACCGCGATTCGCCGGGTCAGCCCGGACGGATGCGGTAGGGCGTCACCCGCGTCACTCATCGCGACCCCCTCGCAACCGTGCCCCCAATGGCGAGGCTAGCGCGGCGGTACCACGATTACCTGCGGCTTCCGCGCCGCCGTTAGGCTGAACGTGGGTCCGCGGGGGCGCGAACCCGCCCGCGCGCAGAAGGGGCAATGCCAACGTGCACTACTACGACAACGTCGTCGAGTTGATCGGCAATACCCCGCTGGTACGTCTGCGGAATGTGACGGACGGCATAGCCGCGACGGTGCTCGCCAAGGTCGAATACTTCAACCCGGGCGGGAGCGTCAAGGACCGCATCGCGCTGCGCATGGTCGAGGAGGCCGAGAAGTCCGGCGCACTCCCACCGGGCGGCACGATCGTGGAGCCGACCAGTGGCAACACCGGCGTCGGTCTGGCACTCGTCGCGCAGCTTCGCGGGTACCGGTGCGTGTTCGTCTGTCCGGACAAGGTCTCCGAGGACAAGCGCAACGTGCTCAAGGCGTACGGCGCCGAGGTCGTAGTGTGCCCGACCGCGGTGGCGCCGGAGGACCCGCGCTCGTATTACAGCGTCTCCGACCAGTTAGCGCGCGATCTGCCGAGCGCCTGGAAGCCGGACCAGTATTCGAATCCGAACAACCCCCTGTCGCACTACGAGTCCACCGGCCCGGAGGTGTGGGCGCAGACCGATGGCCGCATCACGCACTTCGTAGCGGGCGTCGGTACGGGTGGCACGATCTCCGGCATCGGCCGCTACCTCAAGCAGGTCTCCGACGGTCGAGTACGCGTGATCGGCGCGGATCCGGAGGGCTCGGTGTATTCCGGTGGCTCGGGCCGGCCGTATCTCGTCGAGGGCGTCGGCGAGGACTTCTGGCCGCAGACTTACGACCGGACGGTCTGCGACGAGATCGTCGAGGTTTCCGACAAGGACTCGTTCGCGCTGACGCGTCGCCTGGCGCGCGAGGAAGGGCTGCTGGTCGGTGGCTCGTGCGGAATGGCCGCGGTGGCCGCACTCCGGATCGCGCGCGACGCGGACCCCGACGACGTGGTGGTCGTACTGCTGCCGGACAGCGGTCGCGGATACCTGTCAAAGATCTTCAACGACGACTGGATGGCTCGCTACGGCTTCATGACGTCGGCCAACAGTCGCGCTGGCGGCGAAGCGACGGTCGCCGAGGTGCTCGACGCGAAGGGCGACTCGCTGCCGGAGATGGTGCACGTGCACCCGACGGAGACGGTCCGCGACGCGATCGACATCATGCGCGAATACGGTGTTTCTCAGCTGCCCGTACTCAAGGCGGAGCCGCCCGTGGTCACTGGCGAGGTGACCGGCTCGATCTCCGAGAAGGCGCTGCTCGACGCGCTCTTCACCGGCCACGCGCACCTGCACGACATGCTCGACAAGCACGTTGCGCCGCCGCTGCCGATGATCGGTGGCGGGCAGCACGTCTCGGAGGCGGTGGCGCTGATGGAGCACGCGGACGCCGCGATGGTGCTGGTCGACGGCAAGCCGCGCGGCGTTCTCACCCGCCAGGATCTGCTCACGCATCTCGGCGCGTAGCTAGCGGCCGGCGGTGCGGCTTCGCCCGCTGGCGCGGTCAGCGGCGATTGGCGAGTTCGGCGGGCACCGCGATGACATCGACGAACGCGTCGCGGCGGATCACGGTGATCGGCAGCCGCCGGCCGATCGCCGGGCCGAGCATCAATCGTTGCAGCGCCTGTACGGTCTCCACCGGCTTGCCGCCGGCGGACACGATCACGTCGTTGAGATAGATACCTGCGGTGCCGGCGGGGCTGCCCGGGATCACCTCCACCACGCGCAGGCCGTGCCGCTGTTTGAGTCGCGCGGCGATTGCCGGCGGAAGTGGGATGGGTACGCCGGCGACGCCCAACCATGCCCGTCGGACCTTGCCGGTGGACGTGAGCTCCGAGATGATCTGCCGGGTCGTCTTGTTGATGGGTACGGCGAGGCCAAGGCCGTAGCCGGCGACGGCGGTGTTGATGCCCACCACGCGACCGTTGGAATCGGCGAGCGCGCCGCCGGAGTTGCCGGGGTTCAACGCCGCGTCGGTCTGGATCACGTCGTCGATCAGTCGGCCGAACCGGCCGTCCTGCGTCGGGATCGAGCGGCCGAGACCGCTGACAATGCCGGCCGAGACGGATCCGGACAGACCCATCGGGTTGCCGACCGCGACGACCAGCTGGCCGATCTTCAGCGTGTCCGCGTCGCCGAGACTGGCCGGCGGCGCTGCGGTCGAGCGAGTCCGCAGCACCGCGAGATCGGCGAGCGGGTCGGCACCGATGACGTCGAACGCGGCCGACGATCCGTCGTCGAAGGTCGCCTCGCCAGAGCCGCTGCGCGAGACCACGTGGGCGCTAGTAAGAAGGAAACCGTCGGAGGTAAAGACCACCGCCGAGCCGGCCCCGTCACCGCGCGGTCCATGTACGAACAGGGCCGCGACCGATGGCCGAAGTTGGGCGGCCACGCGACTCACCACTTCGCTATAGGCGTCCATAGGCTCGGAATTCACGTCGTTCATGTCTCGTGCAACAAGGTCGAGATGCATGCCGAATCCCGGACAATTTTCGCCCGCCGCGAACGTCCGACGACTCCGACTGCAGTGGCCATGACCTGCGACGCCTCCCACCTAGGTGTGACGGCCGTACGGTCATCCGACCGAGTGGCGGTCGCACATTCCGTCCGTTCTAGTAACTGAGCCGTTGCCTACCGTGATGTTCCCACGTTGAGCCGTGTGAGGGCGTCATGAGGTTCACTGGATTCCTGCCCGAAGCCCGACCGCAAACACGTGAATAGGCCGTGAATCGACCAAACCCACGCCTCGTACGACCGCGCATCGCGCCTTCACGACTCGCGCATCGAGCGACCGGCGCGGCAGCCGGATCGACATCCCGTCGGCCCGCATAGCGTCCATCATCCGACCATCGACTACCGGCCACCAGACATCAGAGTCCATCCGATGCGGAGGCGGCGCGCATCCCGCCAGTGCCGCGCACGAAGCCTCCGTACGGCCCGCTCGACGCGATCCGCCGGCACAGCCTCCGCCGGCGACACGCCTCCGGCCAGGCGTGACGCGTGACCGGGCCCTCGGCAGGCGGGCGTACGCGGAACGCTGGTTCCCCCGCAAACAACCCACCCGCGTACGCCCGCCTAGCCATAACACTCAAAGTCGCCGTAGGGCGCGTCGGCTCCATTGTGTCCGATCCGCGATTGTTTCGACTTCGCGGATCCGTCGCGGGCGTCCAGCCGTCATAATGACGAGCACTGCGCAATCTCAAGTCGCAACGCGTCGCCCGATCGGAGCGCACATCGTGGACCGAGTCATCGACCCGGACGTTTCGAGCGTGTCTCACCCGGAGCTTGCGACCGCATCGCCGGGTGCACAGGCTCAGGTCGCGCCGTCCGTTCCAGATCCGTCCGCGGCTCGTCGTCGTAGTCGGTGGATCGTGGTCGTCGCGAGCACGCTGACCGTACTGGTCATCGTCGGCGTTGTGGTCGCGATTTTCGGCGGCGCGGTGTTCGGCTCCTCGGCCGCCGGTAGCTGCGGCGGCGGCTGATCACGTCGGCCACGGCTAATCTCGTCGGGTCGCGGCTAATCTCGTCGGGTTGCGGCTAATCGCGTCGGATCGCGGGCGGTCGGGCCAGCAAGTAGGGCAGGCTGTCGCGAAGGAACGCACGAGGGAACTCGTCCCGTAACCGCCACAGACCCGCGTCGATCACGAAGTGCGCCATCACCGCGCCGAGGTACGCCCCGTAGAGTGCCCGCACTGCCGGTGCCGAGTCGTGTAGGTGCGAGGCGAGGTTCAGCGCGATGCCGCCGATCAGCGCAACGTTCAGCAGGACCGCGAGGCTGACCGTACGAGCCGCCGTGGTGGACAGGCCAGAGGCGGCGCCGGTGACCGAACGGCGACCCGCGATCAGGCCGACGATCAGCAAGTACTGCAGCCCGTGCGCGAGCGTCAGCCCGGCCACGGCGGCGTACGGAGACCGGAACACGAACACCGGCGCGAAGAACACCAGCGAGATCAGGTAGACGATGACGTACGCGGCCGGCCGACGCTCCGGCGGACGGCGCAGCATCGCGACCACGCCGACCGCGACGGCGGCGAGAAACGCGACGCCGGCCACCGGGAACAGCACGCGCAGCCGTGGATCCACGTGGAGTTGGAGCAGCTCGGGATGCACGCAGAGGCCGGCGATGCCACAGACGCCGGCGGCCACCAGCGCACGACGCTCCACGCGGTTCGGCGACCCGCTCCGATGGGCAATGCCGGCCAGCGCCGCCATCCCAAGGTTCTGCTTCTGGAAGTGGAAGAACTGCCACGCGAAATAGCCGAGCAATAGCCAGGCGAGACGGCTCGGCGGCAATACGGCGGCCACGATCGCGGTACCCACAGTGAGCGCGATCGGCACCCGTACGTAGCGGGTCGGATGAGCGCGGATGTGCCCGCGGATCTCCGGTACGGCATAGAACCATCCGGTCGCGGCGACATGCACCGAGGAACCCACGAACAGCAAGAAGCTGAGTCCCGCCGCGGGAGGTGCGGACGCCGGTGGTGCCATCGCGATGGCGACCACGAACGCCGCAACGGTTCCGGCGACGGTGCCGTAAAGCCACACGCGCCGTAGACCGTCGCTCGACGGCGCGGCGATGGTGGCGGACATTGGCGGAGCGTACAAGAAGCGGGGGAGCTGGGCGGCGGCCCGGACCTCAGACGTCGGCGGCCAGCGAACGGCCGATGATCGTGCGGTAGGCGTCCTCGATCCGTGCCGCGAGCGTCACCTCTGTCGCGGACAGCTGACCGTCGGAGGAGTCAAGCCCGATGTGTGTCTCGCCGTCCCGGCGTCTGATCCGCGGGCAGAGCTGCATCGCATCTGAGATGATCTTGATGCGTTCGGTGAGCGCGGCATGCTGTGCGTCATCAATCGGCAGGGTACGGTAAATCTCCGCGCCATTGCTGTGCCAGCCGGCCAGCAGCGCGAAGGCGTCGAGCAAGTAGTCGTCGCCGCGTGTCCTCCGTCGTGAGTTCATGCACACCTCCCCGGCGTCGTTACCGGCTTGTGGCCGAGTCGTCGCTAGCTCGTTGTCAACGGTGCCCCCAGTGTTGCTAACTGCCCACGCTCTGTCTACGGCCACAAATCCGACGCGCCGCTACCCAACCGGACGCGAGGGTGCCGAACCGGGGAAGATCTGGCAGTCTGATGCCTCGTGCGAACCGAACGGCCCATCCCGCGGATCATCGTGGGTGCGGCGATCATCGAGGGCGGCCGAGTGCTCGCATGCGAGCGCGCCGAGCCGCCGGAGTTCGCCGGGCGCTGGGAATTCCCCGGCGGGAAGGTCGAGACCGGTGAGTCGGACGCGGCCGCACTGGTTCGCGAGTGCGCCGAGGAACTCGGCGTCAAAGTAGAGATCGGCGACCGGATCGGCGGCGACATCCGGCTCGGCCACGGGTGGGCCGTGCTGCGCGTCTACGCGGCCCGGCTCATCGACGGCGAACCGCAGCCGTTGGAGCATCGCGAGCTGCGCTGGCTGCGGGCCGACGAGCTGCACACGGTCGACTGGCTGCCGGCCGACGCGCCGATCGTGGCGGCGCTGCCGGAGTTCCTGAACTGATCGAGGCCGGCGCGAGCCCGCGCCGGCGCCGCCGTGCGCCCCGCGGGCGCGCTGGCCCGCCGCCGTGAGGTGGGCGCGAGGTGGCGAGGCGGCGCGCCGCGCAGCATCAGGACTTTACCTGGTCCCGCCGAAGGATCTTGTTGCCGAGCCAGACCAACGGGTCGTAGCGCCGGTCCACCACGCGCTCCTTCATCGGAATGATCGCGTTGTCGGTGATGTGGATGTGCTCTGGGCAGACCTCGGTGCAGCACTTCGTGATGTTGCAGTAGCCGATGCCCTGCTCGTGGCTCGCGAATTCCTTGCGGTCGTCACGTGCGTCGAGCGGATGCATGTCGAGCTCGGCCGCGCGGATGAACAGCCGAGGTCCGGCGAACGCCGGCTTGTTGTCGTCGTGGTCGCGGACCACGTGGCAAGTGTTCTGGCACAGGAAGCATTCGATGCACTTGCGGAACTCCTGCGAGCGCTCGACATCGACCTGCTGCATGCGGTAGTCGCCGGGCGCCACGCCAACGGGCGGTGCGAACGCCGGCATCTCGCGGGCCTTCTGGTAGTTGAAGGACACGTCGGTGACCAGGTCGCGGATCACCGGGAAGGTACGCAGCGGCGTGATCGTGACGGTCTCGTCCTCGCCGAACGTCGACATGCGCGTCATGCAGCCCAGGCGCGGCATGCCGTTGATCTCCATCGAACACGACCCGCACTTGCCCGCCTTGCAGTTCCACCGCACCGCGAGATCTGGTGCCTGGGTCGCCTGCAGGCGGTGAATGATGTCGAGGACGACCTCGCCGTCATTCACCTCGGTCTCGAAGTTCTGCAGCCGGCCGCCGGTGTCGTCACCGCGCCACACGCGGAACTGGCGAATGTGTCCCATCAGTTGTCACCGATCCTCGTGTCGACCGTGTCGGTCACGGTCAGCGCGGTCGCCGCGGTCGCCGCGGACTCGTAGTTCGCGAGCTCCTCGGCGGTCATGTATTTCGCGAGCTCGGACTTCTCGAACAGGCCGAGGAGCTCCGGCCGCAGTGTCGGCACCGGCTTGGGGCCGACGTCGATGCCGTCGCCGACGGCGTTGATCGCGCAGACCAGGTTCGACCGCCGCCAGCCACTGTCCATCTCCGGGAAGTCCTCGCGCGTGTGGCCGCCGCGCGATTCTTCGCGCTCCAACGCGGCTCGAGCCGTGCACTCCGACACGATGAGCATGTTGCGTAGGTCGAGCGCCAGATGCCAGCCGGGGTTGTAGCGGCGACCGCCGGTCGCACCGACGTTGGCGACCCGGCCACGCAGGTCGCCGATCAGCTTCAGGGACTCCTCGAGCTCGCCCTTGCGCCGGATGATGCCGACCAGGCTCTGCATGACCTCTTGCAGGTCGTGCCAGACGTCGTACGGATTCTCGCCGGTCGCACCGCGTTGCAGTGGCGCCAATGCGGTCACCATCGCCTTGTCCAGCGCGTCCACGGACACGGTTGGGCGCGCGGTCAGACTCGATGCGTACGCGGCCGCGTACTCGCCGGCCCGCTTGCCGAACACGAGCAGGTCGGACAGCGAGTTGCCACCGAGGCGATTCGACCCGTGCATGCCGCCGGAGACCTCGCCGGCCGCGAAGAGGCCCTTCACCGTACCCATCGCGGCGCCGGTATCCGGATCCACCTCCACGCCGCCCATCACGTAGTGACAGGTCGGACCGATCTCCATCGGCGAGCGCGTGATGTCGACGTCGGCCAGTTCCTTGAACTGGTGGTACATCGACGGCAGGCGCTTGAGGATGAAGTCCGGCGATCGGCGGGACGCGATGTCGAGGTAGACGCCACCGGCCTCGGTGCCGCGGCCGGCCTTGATTTCGGTGTTGATCGCGCGAGCCACTTCGTCGCGCGGCAGCAACTCGGGCGGCCGCCGGTTGTGGTCCGGATCGGTATACCAGCGGTCGGCTTCTTCTTCGGTCTCGGCGTACTGCTTGCGGAACACGTCCGGCACGTAGTCGAACATGAAGCGCTTGCCCTCGGAGTTGCAGAGGATCCCACCGTCACCGCGCACCGATTCCGTGACCAGCAGGCCCTTCACCGACGGCGGCGACACCATGCCGGTCGGGTGGAACTGGACGAACTCCATGTTGATCAGCGTCGCGCCGGCCCGAAGCGCCAGCGCGTGGCCGTCGCCGGTGTATTCCCACGAGTTCGACGTGACCTTGTAGGACTTTCCGATGCCGCCGGTCGCCAGCACGATCGCCGGTGCCTCGAAGCACACGAACTCGCCGTTTTCGCGGAAGTATCCGAATGCACCAGCGATCTGGTCGCCGGCGAGCAGCAGATCGGTGATCGTGCATTCCGCGTACACCTTGAGGTTGGCCTCGTAGTCGCCGGTCTCGGCGAAGTCCTCCTGCTGCAGCGACACGATCTTCTGCTGCAGGGTACGGATCATCTCCAGGCCGGTACGGTCGCCGACGTGCGCGAGTCGCGGGTACTCGTGGCCGCCGAAGTTGCGCTGGCTGATCCGACCGTCGGGGGTACGGTCGAACAGCGCGCCGTACGTCTCCAGCTCCCAGATCCGGTCCGGCGCCTCCTTGGCGTGCACCTCGGCCATCCGGAAGTTGTTGAGGAACTTGCCGCCCCGCATCGTGTCGCGGAAGTGCACCATCCAGTTGTCGTTGGCATTCATGTTGCCCATGGACGCGGCGGCGCCGCCCTCGGCCATCACGGTGTGTGCCTTGCCGAACAACGACTTCGAGATGACCGCGGTGCGCTTGCCGGCCAGCCGTGCTTCGATAGCGGCGCGCAGCCCGGCGCCGCCCGCACCGATGACGACGACGTCGTAGGGCTCTCGCTTGATGTCTGTCATGACGCCTTCTGGTTGGTCAGTTGATGAAGCGCAGGTCGGAGAACCAACCGGCGGAGACGGCCCACACGTAGAAGTCGGTCACCGCGAGCGACGCGAGCGTCGTCCACGCGAGACCCATGTGGTGGCCGTTGAGTCGGGACACGAAGCCCCACGCGCGGTAGCGAACCGGGTGCTTGGAGAAGTGCTTCAATCGACCGCCGATGATGTGCCGGCACGAGTGGCACGAGACGGTGTAGGCCCACAGCAGCACGACGTTGGCGAGCAGGACGAGGTTGCCAAGTCCGAAGCCGCCGCCGTCGGTGCCCCAGAACGACCGGATCGCGTCCCAGGTGTTCACCACCGAGATCAGCACGGCCAGATAGAACATGTAGCGGTGGGCGTTCTGGAAGATCAGGGGAAAGCGCGTCTCGCCGCTGTACGTCCGGTGGCCGTCGGGCACCGCGCAGGCCGGCGGTGATGCCCAGAAGCTGCGGTAGTAGGCCTTGCGGTAGTAGTAGCAAGTGAGCCGGAACAGCAGCAGGAACGGCAGGCTGATCAGCGCGTACGGCAGCAGCGGGCTGGCTGGAACCCAACGACCGAACTCGGCGGCCGCCGGGTTGCATGCGTCGGATACGCACGGCGAATAGAACGGTGTCAGGTAATGGAAGCCGGCGCCGGTGGCGAAGTAGTCGCGCTGCATGAACACCCGCACCGTGGCGTACGCCAACCATGCCACTAAGCCAACGACGGTTAGCGCGGGTGCGACCCACCAGCGATCCGTACGTAAGGTCTTGGCCGAAATGGTGGCGCGTGGCCGAGGCGTGGCCGGCTGCGCCGACGGGGGTCGGGCCGTCGTCGTGGTCATCGTCGTCTTCGCTCCCTGACGGGTCTCCCGGTGCCCGGTCGTTCCGGGCGTGCCGCTCCAGGCTGGGCGACGCCTGGCGCAGTGGTGCGTCAGGATCCCGGCCCAGTGGACTCGTCGGCCGAAGATCGCGAGCGCAACGCCGCCCCCGCGTCGGTGGACACGTTACGCCCGGCTGACGGGCGTATATCGCATCGGTGGGCAGTGTGATCCCAACGCCCGCGGTAAGGAAAGCCGTCACATCACATTTCGGCCGGGTGTGCAGAACCTCACTCTGGCGATCGCGGCGCGGCCACCATCAGGTAGCCCGCCATCCGCCCGCCGGTCACCCAGCAGGCGGTGGCCAACACGTTGCGCAGCCCGTCGACGCCGGCCCCTGCGCCGCGACCGTCACCCAGAGGCGCCGCCGGTGAAATTCCACGACGCCAGGTGCAGGGCCGGACACCGGAACGATGCTTGCGAGTAGTTGTTCGGCACCGCGATGGCGTGCGTACCCACCGCGATGACCGAACCCGGGCCGAGCGCCTGCGGGTAGGACTGAGTGAAGCGGAAGTTCCGCACCGGAGAGATGATCTCGCCGTTCTCGACGAGCCACGCGCCGTTGCGGGTGAGGCCGGTCATCACCAGCGTGCGTGGATCGAGCACCCGCGTATACCAGTGATCGGTGACCAGGATGCCGTGCGACATCCTCGAAACCAGTGCGGCCACCGACGAGTCCGCAGCGGGGCCGTCGGCCTCGGTGATCGAGTCGCCGTCGGCCGGCCGAAGGCTCAGGTTCAACGCGAACGCACCGAACGACATGCCAATTGCGTTCCCGGTCGACTGCGTACCGGCCTGTGCCGCGGTACGCCGATCCTGCACCGGCCCGACCGTCCGGCCGGCGTCGACCACGGTGGTGACCTGCTTCGGCGTGCCCTCGGCGTCGAACGGCAACCCGATCATGCCGGGGCTGATCGCGTCGTCGACGAACGTGATCGCGGCGTCCATCTGTTGCGCGCCGGCCTCCAGGAACGACTGTCGCTCGTTGACGCCCTTTCCGTTGAAGCCGAACATCGCCAGCGCCTGCAGCACGTCGGCGACCGCGGTCTGTTCGAGCACCACCTCGTACCGGCCGGGCGACAGCTCGACCGCGCCGTCGCCGGCACGCGCCTTCGCGGCCGCACGAGCGCCGAGGATCGCGCCGTCCACGTCGGACAGGAACGCGCTCGCGGCGCGCGCCGAGCCGTCGCTCGAACCGGTCCGAGCGATGCCGTCCATGGCGATCTCGGCGGTCGACCCGGCCACCGCATGGCCGGCCGAGTTCGCGAACGCGGCGTGCGTGTGCCGCGTCCGGCAGTATCCGGCGGTGGTGAGGCCGCCCGCCGAATCGACGAACGCCCGGATCCGCGCCGCGCGATCGGCCGGCGTCGAGTTCACGACGGACTCGTCGGCGGTACCGCTGGTCGCCAGCGCCGCCGCGGGGGTGAGGCCCGGCCAGCCTGGGTCGAGCGGAGCGATCCGGACCGCGTCGACGGTCCGGGCCAGGAACGAGCCGAGCGCTTCGTCGCTGGTCACCGTCGTGGTCGATGCGACGGTACGGCCATCCAAGTGCGTAACGAGCCGCACCGTGGTGGTCTCGTCCGCGACGTTCTGGTGGATCATCGAGTTCGCGAACCGCGTCAGCGCCAGCGCGGTCGTGTCGACGGACACCTCGGTCTCGGCATCCGGAGCGGCCGCCTTGACCATCTCGACGATGCGACCGGCCAGATCTAGCTGAGTCATGCTGAGCCTCCCTGCATGGCGACTGCGGGGCTCGCAAGCTCACTCCTCGCGCTCATGCCCTCACCCCGACCCTCACGTTGCTGAACCGAGCCGGCGCCGAAGGATGCCCGGTGTGCCCGGTCTGGCCGGGCTGGCCTTTGCCGCAGTTCGGCGTGCCCCACGGCAGGCTCTCCGACGAGAGCATGTCCATCGACTGCCAGAACTTTGGCCCGATGCCGGTATACGTGGGGTTGCGCAGCATCCGGCCACGCTTGCCATCCTTGATCTCCCAGCCAATTTCGCAGCCGAACTGGAAGTTGAGCCGCCGGTCGTCAATGGACCAGGAACGGTTGAAGTCCATCATGATGCCGTCGTCGGTCGCCGCGATCATCTCCTCCAACGTGTGCGGGCCGGGCTCGAGCCCGACATTCGTCATGCGCACCATCGGCAACCTCGCCCAGCCGTCGGCGCGTACCGAGCCGGCGTAGTCCAGACCGGCGGCGCTGGCCGAGTCACGTCCGGCGAGGACGCCGACCCAGATGCCGCCCCGCACCGCGTCGCGTGGTGCCGCGGCGGTGCCCTCGTCGTCGTACCCGAACGAGCCGAGCGCGCCGGGGATGCGCGGGTCGATGACGATGTTCATGAGGTCCGAGCCGTAGCGCAGCGAACCGAGTTGCGTCAGGTCGAGCCATGACGTGCCGGCGTACGCCGCCTCCCAGCCGAGAATCCGGTCGAGTTCGATGGCGTGGCCGACGGACTCATGGATCTGCAGCGCCATCTGCTCGCCGCCGACGATGAGAGTCGTCTCGCCGGACGGGCACAACGGCGCGGTCAACAAGGCCCGGGCCTCGTCGACGACCCGCTCGCCGTGCGCCGCGATGTCCAGCTCGTTGATCAGCTCCCAGCCGCGCGTGCCGTACTGCCCGCGGTAGGACGGATAGGAGCGCCGCTGCGTCTCACCGTCGCCGATCACGGTTGTCGAGATGCCGCCGCCACACTCGCGTACGTGTTGGTCGATCCGATGTCCCTCGGACGATACGAACCACTTGTGGGTGTCCCAGACTTGGTAGAGCGCAGTGGACTGGTCGCCGCCCGCGCGGTGCATGTCGCCGGTCACGCGTACCAGCAGGTCGCCCTTGTCCGACAGGGGTACGGACAGCGGGTCGACCTCGCACGTCGACGCCCACGACGCCGTCGCTGGAGTCGAACCGACCAGGTCGACCGGCTTGCCGGCCACCGTCGCGCTGGCCGCCGCGATCGCGGCGGCTCGCTCGCCGGCGGCGCGCGCCGCCGCATCGGACATGTCGGGAACCGCGTAGAAGCCCCAGCCGGAGCCGACCAGGGCGCGCACCCCGACGCCGGCGTCTTCGTTCTGCTCGAGTTCTTCGATGTCGCCGTTGCGCGCGGACATCGACTCGGTGCGTCGATGCATCACGCGCGCGTCGGCATAGCGTGCTCCCGCGGCGATCGCCGCCTCGACGGCCGCCACCGCCGCGTCGAATTGAGTCATGCCGCCGACCCTATGCGGCGAACCTCATAGACAAGGCGGCCGGTCGCCACGCTACCGGTGGTTACGGCTCGACGATTCCGAGTGACTCCCGCAAGAAACGTAGCTCCAGTCGCATCAGGCGTTCGCGCAGGCCGCCAGCGGCCATGTGCGACGCGCCGGGCAGCGGGATCATCGCGTGCGTACGGCCAGTGGCCAACAACGCGGCGGACAGTCGCAGCGTGTTCGCGGCAACCACGTTGTCGTCGGCGAACCCGTGCACCAGAAGCATCGGGCTGGTCAGCTCGCCCGGCCGGATCGGCTCGCGCGCGAGTTCGACGATGCTGTGGTGGGCGTACACCTCGGAACCGTCACCGGGCAGGCCGAGATAACGCTCGGTGTAGGCGGTGTCGTAGAGCTCCCAGTCGGTGACCGGTGCGCCGACCACGGCCGCCTTGTAGATGTCCGGTCGCTTGAGCGCGGCGAGCGCGGACAGCCAGCCACCGAACGACCAGCCGCGGATCACCACGCGCGCGAGATCGAGGTCGGTGTGCTTATCGGCCAACGCGTGCAACGCATCGACCTGGTCGCCGATGACGACGTCGGTCATCCGGCGGTGGATCACCTTCTCGAAGCTCGGCGCCACACCGGGCGTACCCCGGTTGTCGATCGTCACCACCGCGAAGCCGGCGTCCGCCCACCACTGCCGGTCCAGCCACCGCGCGCGCGCCGCGACCACCTCCTGGTGACCTGGGCCGCCGTAGATGTCGACCAGCACCGGCAATCGGCGACCGGCGACATGGTTGCGCGGGTAGACCACGGCGACCGGAATGCGGCGGTCCGTGACGCGTTCGAGTGCCGGACGTGGTGCGAACGGCGGGTTCGCGGCGAGGTTGCCGATGCTGCCGACCAGCGAGAGCAGGTCCCCGCTGCCCGCCACGCCGACGCCGAGGGACGGGCGGTGTATGCCGACGCCTTGGTCGGCCGCCCCGGCACTCGCGCGGTCGTGTGGCCGGCCGATGCGATGCACGGTCCATTGCGTGCCAGCGTGGTCGAGCGACGCCGAACCGATGACCAGCGTCGCGCCGCCAACGACCCCGGCGTGTACGCCCGGCACGCTGGTCAGCCGCGTGACGTCCACTCCCGACATGCCGTTGCCGAGGCTGACCCGGAACAGGTGCACCTCGCTGGGTTCCCCGTCGGAGGCCTCCACGACGAGGTCCCCGCCGTCCACCCGGCCGCAGACCCGGCGTACGTAGAGGCCGGGCGGGCTGACCAGGGTGCCGTCCGCGAACAGGCACCGCGCGTCGTACCCGTCGTGGGCCAGCTCGCCGCCGACCAGCACGCGGCCGTCCGGCAGGTACATCGGCGTACCGCCGATCGGCTCCACCCAGCGCGGGTCGGCGAGCTCGGCGTGCACTTGCGTCTCGCCAGTGCGCGGATCGACGGCGAGCACCAGCCCGTGCTGTTGGAGGCGGCGCAGCACCGTGATCAGCGGGCCGCCGGTCTCCGACCACGCGACCGCGACGACATACGGATAGGTCTCCCGATCCCAGTGCACGTCGACCCAGCCGCCCTCGAGGTCGAGCAGATGCAGGCTCACCTCGGCGTTCGTGGAGCCGGCATGCGGGTACGCGATGGTGCGCGGCGCGGTGCCCGGTTCGGTCGGATCGGCGAGGTGCCACCGGTTCACCCGGGACTCGTCGACGCGCGCGGCCAGCAGCGCGTTGCCGTCCGGCGACCACCAGTAGCCGCGGTAGCGACCGAACTCCTCGGCCGCGATGAACTCAGCAAGCCCCCAGGAGATGCCCTCCTCCGCCGCGATCAGCGCGTCGGACGCGGGATCCTCGCTGATCGCGCTCGTGATGCGGAGTGCGCCCGCGCCCGACTCCGTGGACACGTACGCGATGCGACGCCCGGTCGGGTCCGGCCACGGATCGATCGGCGCCGGCGCGGCCGCGGCTCGGCGTACGTCACCGGAGCGAAGGTCGGCGGAGAAGAGCTTGCCGCCGAGCGTGAACGCGGCGATGGCGGCCTTCGGGTCGGTCGCGAACGTACCGATCCCGGACGCGGCGAGCCGGGTTCGCTCGCGCAGTGCGCGTTCCGCGTCACTGAGCTCGGTCGACGCCTCGCCCGACTCGGCGAGGAGCACTGTAGGGTCGGCGATCAGCCGCTCCTCGCCGATCGCGACGTCGAACACCCACAGCGCGTCGACCGGATCCTCCGGGCCACGCGACCGCAGGAAGGCCACGCGCGCGCCGTCCGAGCCGACGGTCACGGCGCGTGGTGCGCCGTAGGTGAATCTGCGGGTACGGGCTGCGAGTTCCGGGTACTCCATCCGACCATGATGCCGCCGCGGCTCGAATCCCGCCGACACTCCCTCGGACTTCGGCCACCGGACCCGGTCGCCGCGCAGGTCGCGTGCCGCCGTGGAGGCGAAGGATGCGGCCCGCCGGACGGATAGAGTGGCCGAGTGACCGCCTCACCCACCGAGCCGCCGATGAACGCGCCGACCGCCAGCCGTACGGACCGTCGGATTCTGTTTGTCCACGCGCATCCGGACGACGAGTCGGTCGGCACCGGCGCGACGATGGCGCACTACGCGGGCAGCGGCGCGCACGTCACGCTCGTCACGTGCACCCTGGGCGAGGAGGGCGAGATTCACGTCCCCGCGCTCGCGCAACTGGCCGCGGCCGAGGCCGATCAACTCGGTGGCTGGCGCATCGCGGAGCTGGACGCCGCGTGCGCCGCGTTGGGCGTCACCGACCATCGCTACCTCGGCGGTGCCGGGCGTTATCGCGACTCCGGAATGATGGGCCTGCCCACCAACGAGCACCCTCGATGCTTCTGGCGGGCCGACCTCGACGAGGCCGCGCGGCTGCTTCTCGAGGTGCTCGACGACGTACGCCCGCAGGTGGTCGTCACGTACGACCCGAACGGCTTCTACGGGCACCCGGATCACATCCAGGCGCACCGGGTCACGATGCGTGCCGTCGAGTTGGCCGCCGACGCCGGGTACGGACCGGACAAGGTCTATTGGACCGGCATACCGCGCAGCGTTCTCGCGGCCGGGCTCGAAGCGTTCCGGGACTCGAGCGATAACCCGTTCGGCGACGCGCAGACCGTCGATGACATCCCGTTTGCGACACCGGACGACCAGATCGCCGCGGTCGTCGACGCCAGCGCCCAAGCCGACCGCAAGCGCGCCGCGCTGGCCGCGCACGCGACGCAGATCCCACCGTCGTCGTGGCTGCGGTCGCTGGCCGGCGGACCGAGCGATGCGTTCATGGCAATCGAGCACTACATCCTGGCGGTCGGCAAGAAGGGTCCGGCGGATGGGCCCAACGGCTGGGAAAGTGATCTCTTTGCCGGCGTCGACTGACTCGTCCGGTGCCGGCGGGCGGTCGCCGCGCGCCGTCGAGATCACATATCGCGTGCTCGGCACGATCGTCGGCATCGGTCTCGGCGCGATGTCCGCGTTCTGGACCACGATGCTCACGCCGCTCTACGTGATCATCGGTGGCGCGGTGATCCGGTTGCCCGTCGCGCCGCTCGTGGTGCTCGTCGCGAACGTGGCGATCTTTTGGTTCACGCGCTACGTCACCGGGCACACCGGCCTCGGCGTCCTCCCGGCCGTCGGTTGGTTGGTGGTCGTCGGCGAGGCCGGCAGTACCCGCGCCGAAGGCGACTTGCTGATCACCGGCAACAACTGGGTCGGCATCGTGACGATCCTGGTCGGCGCGATCGCATGGGCGATCGGGCCGTATCTTGCGCTGTTTCGGTCCAGGCATCCAGGCGGCAGCCGCTTGCCGAGCCGATTGACGATCGGCCGCGGCGCTCGTCGGTAGCGTGACCGGCCGCGAAAAATCGGTGGGCCGGGATTCTCAGGGACTTTGCAGCGCTCGGGGCTGGCGGGCGCCGCGCGGATGCGGTTATATCTGGGGACGATCACGCTGCTGGCCGCCCGTCGACGAGATCGACCGGGCGGCCTGACGTTCCGGGAGTCAACGAGGTGAACGAGCGCTCCAAGCCGGTCGCGATCGTCGCGGGCCTGCTCTTCGCGGCCTACACGCTCGGGTGGTTCGTCAATTGGCTCGCTCGTCATCATTCGGGCGTCCAAGACATTGTCGGGATCGCCGAGATCGTGCTGATCGCCGCGGTGGTCGCCGTCACGATGTTCCGGTGGTCGGCGCGCAAGCCGCTGGTCGAGGCGATGCCACCGCTCGTCGTCGCGGTGGCGATCGGTTGCGTGGCGTCCGTGCTGATCTCGCCGTTCGCCGGTGGCTCCTACCCGTTCAAGGGTGGCGCCGGTGACTTCTTCTTCAAAGTCTGGATCTTCCTCGGCGCCTCGCTCGCCGGCATGCTGCTCGGCTACATCGTGCTCGTCGCGGTCGGTCGGGACTACCGGTCACGCGCGCTCGACCGGATGGCGAGCGCGCGGCCGACGGTGACCGGACGGCCGAACGCCAAACAGCGGCAGAAACATGGCGCCAAGAGCGCCTCGGACGTCGCCCCGCGCTGACCGGTCCCGGCGCCCGCCGCAGCGGCCGCGTGACCCCTCGCGCGTCCGGCTGGGTACCAGCGCCGGACCGCGGCCCGCCGGCCTACGCGTCGCTGCTCGCCGTACCGCCGGGATCGGCATCGCGGCGAACCGGACGCGCCGGGATGCGCTTGCCCGCGACGATGGTCGCGATCGGAACCGTGACGGTTCCGCGGCGGGTGACGACGGTGATGTCCCGTTCGTCCCACGCGGTCAGGTCGCCGACCACGTCCGTGAACACCGGACGACCGTCTCGCATTTCGACGAACCTGCGCACCACGACACGGTGTCCAACGTCGGCGCGGCCCAGCGCCCTCGCCGCCTCCACGGTGGGGATACTAGGCTGTTGTGGAGGCGCCCGTCGCATCGACCAGGCGGCGGTGTGGTGAACAAAGGGAGTGCTAGTGACCTATATCATCGCCGAGCCGTGCGTTGATCTGCTCGACAAGGCGTGCATCGAGGAATGCCCGGTGGATTGCATCTACGAGGGCAACCGGATGCTCTACATCCACCCGGACGAGTGCGTCGACTGTGGCGCCTGTGAGCCGGTGTGCCCGGTCGAGGCGATCTTCTACGAGGACGACGTGCCCCAGCAGTGGAAGGACTACACGGCCGCGAACTACGAGTTCTTCGAGGACCTCGGATCGCCGGGGGGTGCGTCGAAGATGGGCAAGATCGACAAGGATGCGACGTTCATCGTCGGGCTTCCCCCGCAGGAAGTCGAGCACTGACCGGGCCGGCCACGCGATCCGGCAGCGGTGCGTCGCTGCCGGATTTTCCGTGGGACCTGCTCGAGCCCGCGAAGGCCAAGGCAGCCGCCCATCCCGACGGCATCGTTGACTTGTCGATCGGTACCCCCGTCGATCCGGTCCCGCTGGTGGTCCAGGCCGCGCTCGCCGCGGCGTCCGACGCGCCCGGCTACCCGCAAACCGCCGGTACGCCGGCGCTCCGCGAAGCCATCACCGACTGGGTGACCCGCACGTGCGGCGCCCGGCCCGGGTTCGGCGTGCTGCCCACCATCGGGTCGAAGGAGTTCGTCGCGTGGCTGCCGACGCTGCTCGGCCTCGGCCCGGACGACGCGGTCGCCATCCCCACGGTGTGCTACCCGACGTACGAGGTCGGCGTACGCCTGGTCGGCGCGACCGTGGTGCGCACCGACGATCCGGCGCACGATCTCGACGACACCCCGGTCAAGCTGCTCTGGATCAACTCGCCCGGCAACCCGAACGGTCGAGTGCGATCCGCCGATGACCTGCGCGAAGTCGTGGCGTGGGCGCGGTCGCGCGGCGTCGTGGTGGCAAGCGACGAGTGCTATCTGTCGCTCGGCTGGGAGGACCAGCCGACATCGATCCTCGAGGCATGCGGGGACGACACCTCCGGCGTCATCGCGGTGCATTCGCTGTCCAAGCGCACGAATCTCGCCGGCTATCGCGCCGGCTTCGTGGCCGGTGATCCCGTCCTGGTCGCGGACCTGTTAGCCCTGCGTAAACATATCGGAATGATTGTTCCGAAACCGGTTCAGGCGGCGATGATCGCGGCACTCGGCGACGAGGCGCACGTCCGCGAGCAGCGCGACCGGTACGCGCACCGGCGCAACGTCATGCGCGTCGCGCTGGCCGGCGCCGGGCTGCGGATCGAGGAGTCCCGCGCCGGGCTCTACCTCTGGGCGACGCGTGACGAGGACGGCTGGGCAACGGTGGACTGGCTCGCCGGACACGGCATCCTGGTGGCGCCGGGCGACTTCTACGGTCCGGCCGGCAAGCTTTACGTACGAGCCGCGTTGACCGCAACGGACGAGCGCATCGAAGCGGCCGCGGAGCGTCTGTCGATCGCGTGACGCTGCGCGCCGTCTCGCCGGCTGGCGCTGCGCATGATCGGTCCAACTTCACGGGTGTTGTCGCTTTACGGCGTCCGGAAGCCGCAACTTCCGTGAAGTTGCCTCGGCTGCGGCCCGCCCGGCCCGGCCGGCAGACCCGCCGCGGGCTAGGCTGCGCCGGTGCCGGTTCCCGCCTACATCACCGCCATGCGTGCCCGAATCGGACACGACCTGCTGTTCCTGACCGGCGCGAGTGGCGTGGTCTTCGACGATGCTGGCGCACTGCTGCTGGTCCGGCGCGCGGACACCGGCGCCTGGTCGTTGCCGTCCGGCATGGTCGAGGCGGGCGAGCAGCCGGCCGACGCGGCGCTTCGCGAGATCTACGAGGAGACCGGCGTCGAGGCGCGCATCGAGCGGCTCGCCGGCGTAGCGATGCATCCGGTGACGTACCCGAACGGCGATCGCTGCGAGTACCTCGGCGTGTGGTTCCGCTGCCGCGCGATCGGCGGCACGGCGCGTGTCAACGACGACGAGTCGGTGGACGTGGCGTGGTTTCCGATGGACTCACTGCCGGACCTGTCCGGCTTCGCACGCCTGCGCATCGAGAAGGCGCTCGCACCGGACGGCGACGCGTGGTTCGCGCCGGTTGGGACGCATTTCGAGGCGTTGACGGATCCGCTGTCGTTCTAGTTCGCGTGGAGAGCGGCGTTCAGTTCGATGCTGCGGCCGGTGCGCGACCTGGTTTCCAACGCACCCGTCACGGAGTTGCGCAGGAACAGCACGCCCGACGAGCCGGACAGCGTCGACGCCTTCACGATCGCTCCACCCGGCAGCGACACCTTCGATCCGGCCGTGATGTAGCAGCCCGCCTCGACCACGCAGTCGTCGCCGAGCGAAATGCCGATGCCGGCGTTCGCGCCGATCAGGCAGCGCTCGCCGACGCTGATGACCGCCTTGCCGCCGCCGGAGAGCGTACCCATGATGGACGCGCCGCCGCCGACGTCCGAGCCGTCACCGACCACGACGCCCGCGGAGATACGGCCCTCCACCATCGAGGTGCCGAGCGTGCCCGCGTTGTAGTTCACGAAGCCCTCGTGCATGACGGTGGTCCCGGGCGCGAGATGTGCGCCGAGGCGGACGCGATCGGCGTCGGCGATGCGTACCCCGGACGGTGTCACGTAGTCGATCATGCGAGGAAACTTGTCGAGTCCGTAGACGGTCAGCGAGCGGCCGGCAGCGCGCTCCAGCATGCGCAACTCGTCCACGCGATCCGGCGGGCAAGGGCCGGCAGAGGTCCACGCCGCGTTGGACAGCACCCCGAAGATGCCGTCCAGGCAGGCCTGGTGCGGCCGGATCGCCCGACTCGACAGCAGGTGCAGCCGGAGGTATGCGTCGGCGGCGTCGACCGGGGCATCGGCCAGTGATCGGATCTCGGCGCGCACCTCGACAACGGCCAGACCGGCGAGCGGTCGCGGCCCGACCAGCCCGTGCATCGGCGCGACGAGCGCGGCGTCGGAGGGCATCGCGCCAAGACCGAGGTGGTCGGTCGGGTACCAGGCGTCGAGCATCTGGCCCTCGGCGGTCACCGTGGCCAGCCCCAGTCCCCACGCGCCGGTTGTCAGGTGTGCGGTCACAATTCGCCACCGTACCGATGCCAGCCGGCCGCGACGCACCCGGATCGCTAATCTCGGTGCGTGGCACATCTTTCACCCGAGGTCCTGGCCGATCCGGTCGCGTTGACGCGTGCACTTGTGGACGTGTCGTCGGTCTCCGGCGACGAGGCCGACATCGCGGACGCCGTCGAGGCCGCGGTGCGGGGCGCCGCTCACCTCACCGTCGGGCGGATCGGTAACACCGTCTACGCGCGTACCAATCTCGGCCGGCCGCAACGCGTCGTACTGGCCGGGCACCTCGACACGGTGCCGCACGCGGACAACTTTCCGAGCCGTACGGCCGACGGTGTGATGTGGGGCTGCGGCACGTCGGACATGAAGTCGGGTACGGCATTGGCGCTGTGGCTCGCGCTCGAGATCCCGGAACCGCGGCACGACGTGACCTACTTCTTCTACGAGTGCGAGGAGGTCGAGGCGGCGCGCAACGGTTTGACGATCGTGGCGGGTGCCGAACCGGACCTGTTGCGCGCCGACTTCGCGATCCTGCTCGAGCCGACGTACGGACTGGTGGAGGGCGGCTGCCAGGGCACCATGCGAGCGAGGGTGACCGCGACGGGGGTACGGGCCCACTCTGCCCGGTCGTGGTACGGCGTCAACGCGATCCACGCGGTCGGCGAGGCACTTCGTCGGCTCGCGGACTATCGCGGCCGCGAGGTCACCATCGACGGCTGCCACTACCGCGAGGGATGCAACGCGGTAGGCATCCGCGGTGGCGTCGCCTCCAACGTGATCCCAGACGAGTGCGTGGTCGACGTGAACTATCGGTTCGCACCGGACCGCGACGAGGCGGCCGCGGAGCACCACTTGCGCGAGGTGTTCGACGGCTTCGATGTGGTGATCGTCGACTCGGCGCCCGGCGCGCTGCCCGGACTCGATCATCCGGCCGCGAAGGAATTCATCGCGCTGGTCGGCGAGCCGCCGATCGGCAAGTACGGCTGGACCGACGTGGCGCGCTTCGCGGCGTTGGGCGTACCCGCGCTGAACTTCGGTCCTGGCGACCCGAACCTCGCACACAAGCAGGACGAGCGCGTGGAGATCGCGAAGATCACAGACGGTGCTCGCACGCTTTCCGCGTGGCACGCTGCCAGCTCCGACGCGTCGGTGCGGCTACCGTGAACGCATGACAAGAGCCGGTGCCTCGGGCGCCACGGGCGGGTCGGCCGGTGGGCCGCACTCGCACGGCGGTGGCAGGGACGCTTCGACCGGTGGGCCGCAGCCGCCCGGCGGCGGCGCCGAGGCGTCGAACCAAGCGGCGCCCGAGCGGCACCGCGGCCCGGTGACGCTCCGGCGCGAGGCGGTGTCGCTCTCTACCGCCGATCAGCGCCTGCTCGACTCGCGGCTGCGCGCCGACTGGAAGACCAAGGATGCCTGGCGAGCGCTGCGGATCCTGTCGGAATTCGTGGAAGGCTTCGACAGCCTCGCCGATCTGCCGACCGCGGTGAGCGTGTTCGGGTCGGCGCGCGCCAAGCCAGGTTCCGACGATTGGCAGATGGCCGAGGCACTCGGTGGCGCGCTGGCCCGAGCCGGGTACGCGGTGATCACCGGTGGCGGGCCGGGCGTCATGGAGGCGACGAACAAGGGCGCTACCGAGGCCGGCGGGCTGTCCGTCGGGCTGGGCATCGAGCTGCCCTACGAGCAAGGCTTGAACAACTGGGTCGACATCGGCATCGACTTTCGCTACTTCTTCGCCCGCAAGACGATGTTCGTCAAGTACGCCCAAGCCTTCGTCGTGCTGCCCGGTGGCTTCGGCACCATGGACGAGCTGTTCGAGGCGCTGACCTTGGTGCAGACCGGCAAGGTCACGCGCTTCCCCGTTGTGCTGATGGGTTCGTCGTATTGGCGCGGCTTGATCGACTGGATGCGCGAGACGATGGCGCCGGAAAACAAGATCAGCCCGAACGACCTCGATCTGCTGTGCGTCACCGACGAGGTAGACGAGGCGGTGCGCCATATCGTGGACGCGGATGCCGCCCTCTCCGACGGCCTCGGTCCGTCCGCGTAGCGGATCGCCCGGGCGCGTAACGGACCGCCTTCGCCGCCGGCAGGGCGTCCGCCGCGCCACATGTGCAGGCCGCCGTCGCGCCACATGTGCAGGCCGCCGTCGCGCCACCGTACGTGTGTCGCACTCGCGTGGTCTGATAGGCGCGTGAGCGATCTGGCCGCGCCTCGCACGGACCCCGGCGCGCAGTCCATTCGACCTGCGTGGCGGCTGGTGCGGTCGACCGATGCCGGGTCGGGTGACGGGCGCTCGATCGGCTCGTGGAGTGCTGACGCGATGCGAGTCATCGCGCACGACCGCGGTCCACTCCTGGTGGTCGGCGGCCCGGGCACGGGAAAGACGTCGCTGCTGGTCGCATCCGTCGCGGCGCGTGTCGCATCCGGCGCGGATCCGTCCCGGATCGTCGTGCTCACCTTCGGCCGTCGGGGTGCGGCCGCACTGCGGCAGCGTGTCGAGGCGGCGCTCGGCGGTGGTGACGGTGCGACTGGCGGTCGCGGTCGAGTCACCGCCGAACCAGTGGTACGAACGTTCCACGCCTATGCGTTCGGCCTGTTGCGACGGGCCGCGTGCGATGCGGGTGAGCCGACGCCTCGCCTGCTCACCGGTCCGGAGCAGGACCTTGTCATCCGGGAGCTGCTGGCCGAACGAGACTCGGAGGCTTGGCCGTCCGATTTGGAGCGTGCGCTGCACACCCGGGCGTTCGCGACTCAGCTGCGCGACCTGCTGTTGCGCGCAGCGGAGCGAGGCATCGACGCGAAGGGACTGGCCGACCTCGGCGACCGCTACGGTCGACGCGACTGGCGCGCGGCGGCCGGATTCCTCACCGAATACGACCAGGTGCTGTCGCTTCGGGACGAGACCGGGCGGGCCGGCGCCGGATACGACAACGCCGAGCTTGTCCGTGCCGCCGTCGACCTGCTGCGCGCCGACCCGCGGCTGCTCGCGGCCGAGCGGCAGCGGGCCGCATACGTCTACGTCGACGAGTTCGCCGACATCGATCCGGCCCAGGTCGACCTGCTGGATCTCATCGCGGGCGGCGGCGCCAACATGGTTGCGTTCGCCGACCCGGACTCGTCGATCTTCGCCTTCCGTGGCGCCGAGCCGGCCAACGTGGCGGCGTTCCCGGAGCGATTCACGCGCGTCTCGGGGGAGCCCGCCGAGGTTGTGATGCTGACCGAGACACATCGCTTTGCTGGTCCGTTGCTCGACGCGTCGCGCAGCGTCGCGGCACGGCTGCGCGGGCCGGCCGGACATCGGCGCCTCGCCGCCGCGGACGGCGTGCCGGCCGGCGAGGTCAGCGTGCACACGTTCCGATCGACGGCCAGTGAGGCGGCCTATGTCGCGCATCGGCTGCGCGAGGCGCATCTGCTTCATGGCGTTCCGTGGGACCGGATGGCCGTGATCGTGAAGTCGACGACGTTGCGCCTGGCCGGACTGCGGCGCGCGTTGCACCAGGCCGGCGTACCCATCGAGACGCTGTCCGAGGATCTGCCACTGGCCGCCCAGCCCGCTGTCGTACCGCTGCTGACCGTCGTCGAATGCGGGCTTCGGCCATCGCGGCTGGATGAGCAGACCGCCATCGCGCTGTTGCACTCACCGATCGGTGGTGCGGATCCGCTGGCCGAGCGTCGGCTTCGCCAGGAGTTGCGCGCACTCGCGGCGGCCGCCGGTGAGCCTCGTCCGTCCGGGCAGCTGATTGTTGAGGCGCTGCGCCGGCCGACGGAACTGGCCGCGGTGGGCCGCCGGTGGGCGGAGCCGGCGCGTCGTGTCGCGGCTGCGCTCTCGGCCGCCGCCACGGCGGCCGACCGTCCGGACGCGACGATCGAAGACGTGTTGTGGGCGACCTGGCAGGCGACCGCTCTCGCGGACCGGTGGGCCGCCGACAGCGCACGCGGCGGACATCGCGGTGCGACCGCCGACCGCGACCTGGACGCCGTCGTCGCGCTGTTCGAGGCGGCGTCCCGCTTCGTCGACCGGCTGCCCGGCGCGCGCGCCGAGGTGTTCCTCGACCACGTCAAGGGCCAGGAGGTGCCGGGCGACTCGCTCGCACCGACCGCGGACCGTGGCACCGCCGTACGAGTTCTGACCGCGCACGCCGCCAAGGGCCTGGAGTGGGACGCCGTGGTGATCGCCGGCGTACAAGAGGGGCTGTGGCCGGACCTGCGACCGCGCGGCAGCGTGCTCGGCGCGGAATGGCTCGTTGACGTGACCGCCGGTCGGGGCGGAGCGCCCACCGCCCCGACCGAACCCATCGGCGACGGTGAGTCGTGGCGCGCGAACGTGGCGCGCCAGACCGCGGCCCTACTCGACGAGGAGCGCCGGCTGTTCTATGTGGCGGCGACGCGCGCTCGCCGACGGTTGATCGTGACCGCGGTGCATTCCGGCGACGGCGAGGAACAACCGTCCCGTTTCCTGCGCGAGGTCGCCCCGCCATCCGGCGACGCCGCCGAGCCGGACGCCACGCGACTGCCCCGGGCGCTGACGCTTGACGCGCTCGTCGCCGAGCTCCGCGTGGCTTTGACCGATGACACGTCCTCGGCGGACCGGCGCGTCGCGGCGGCCGCCAATCTGCGACGGCTGGCCGACGCGGGCGTGCCGGGTGCGGACCCGACACAGTGGTGGGGACTCGGCGAGCTGTCCGACAGCCGGCCGCTCATCGACACCGGCGATCAGATCATCGTCACACCGTCCAACGTGGAGGTCGTGCAGCGGTGCGCCCTGCGATGGCTGCTCGAGCGGCACGGTGGCGGAGACTCGCCGTCGCCCGAACAGAACGTCGGCAACCTGGTGCATGACGCCGCCACGCGTGTCGATGACGCCGGTTCGGTCGATCGCGCGGCGCTGGTGAACTACGTGGTCGGCAGGTTCGCCGAGATCGAGCTGTCCGCCCGGTGGCTCGCGGATCGGGAGCGTACGCGCGCCGAGCGGATGGTCGACAAGTTGGTCGGCTGGCTCGGTTCGAATAAGCGCACGTTGGTCGCGATCGAGAAGGCGTTCGTCGCACAGCTTGACGCGGACATCCAGATCAAGGGTCGAGTGGACCGGCTGGAGGTCGACGACGACGGTCGTCTCGTGGTGATCGATCTGAAGACCGGCAAGAACGCCCCGACCGAGTCGGAGATAGCGGAGCATGCGCAGCTCGGCGCATATCAAGCGGCGGTCGAGGCGGGCGCGTTCCCGGACGTCGGCGATGTGTCGGGTGGCGCCGCCCTTGTCCAGCTGGGTCTCGATCGCGATGCCGCCAAAGAACAACCGCAGGAGCCGTTGTCGCGCAGCGACGACCCGGCATGGGCGGGTGACCTGGTCCGCCGTACGGCGCGCACGATGGCCGCGTCCACCTTCGAGGCGATCGCCAACTCGCGATGCCGTGCTTGCCCCGTGCGCCACGCGTGCCCGATCACCGGTCAGGGCCGCCAAGTGACCGGAGAACCGACGTGAGCGCGGTGGCCAGCGGCGGTCCGCGCTACACGCCGCAGGAGATCGCCGAAATGCTCCACCTGCGCACCCGACCGACGGAGGAGCAGGAGGCGATCATCGCGGCGCCGGTGGCTCCGATGCTCGTGGTCGCGGGCGCCGGGTCCGGCAAGACCGAGACGATGGCCGCCCGCGTCGTGTGGTTGGTGGCAAACGGGTACGCCCGACCCGAGCAGGTCCTCGGATTGACGTTCACTCGGAAGGCGGCCGGCGAGTTGGCCAGCCGGATCCGTCAGCGGCTCGGACAGCTGGCACGTCGGCTCGGTGACGAGGCAGACGCCGCGTCCGGTGAGCCGACGGTGGCCACCTACCACTCGTACGCGGTGCGGATCGCTACCGAACACGGCGTGCGTTCTGGATTCGAGCCGACCGCCCGGCTGCTCACCGAGGCGTCCTGCTGGCAGCTGGCGGATGCCGTCACGAGGGCGTACGCCGGCGACATGTCCGCCGTGTCCTACGCTCCGACCACTGTTGTGGACGCGGTGCTTCGCCTCGCCGCCGAACTTGCCGAGCACCTGCAGACACCGGACGACCTCGCTGCCTGGACCGGTCGCCTCAACGCCGAGGTGACTGCGTCGCCCGGCCGGCAGTATCGGCCGGTCGCCGACATGCTGGCGCTGCAGAACGCGCGGCTCGCGCTGCTGCCGCTGGTCCGCGAATACACCCGCCGCAAGCTCGACGCGGAGTCGATGGACTTCGGGGATCAGCTGGCCCGGGCCGCGCTGGTGGCACGCGCGCATCCGGCGGTCGGCGAGATCGAGCGCGACCGCTTCCGGGTGGTGCTGCTCGACGAGTTCCAGGACACCAGCCACGCGCAGGTCACGTTGCTCCGAGCGCTGTTCGGCGGCGGGCATCCGGTGACCGCGGTCGGCGATCCGTGCCAATCGATCTACGGGTGGCGTGGGGCGAGCGCCGGCACGCTCGACCGCTTCCCGGACGAGTTTCCGGACCGCCGTGGCCGCCCCGCCACGCAGTTCACGCTGTCGACTAGTTGGCGCAACCGACCGGAGATCCTCTCCATCGCAAACGACGTGTCCGGCCCGCTGCGCGCATACGGACACCGGGTGACGCGTTTGCGAGCATCGGAGCACGCGCTCGACCAGCTTGGTACGTCCACTGTGCGGTGCGCGTTGCTCGAGACGTACGAAGACGAAGCAGCGTGGATCGCCGATCGGATGGCGGCCGCGTGGCGGCAGCGCGCAGGGCTCGGCATGGGTGCGGACCTCGACGCGATCGCGGTGGGTGACCGGCCACTGAGCGCGGTTTTGGTCCGTACCCGTCGGCAAATCGCACCGATCGAGCGTGCGCTCCGCGCGGCTGGTCTGCCGGTCGAGGTGGTCGGCTTGGGTGGCCTGCTCGACACGCCGGAGGTGCGCGACGTGGTCAGCACGTTGCGAGTGCTCGGCGACCCACTGGCCGGCGCGGCATTGCTGCGGCTGTTGACCGGCGCGCGATGGCGCATCGGGCCGCGCGACCTGGTCGCGTTGCACGCACGGGCCCGCACGCTCTATAACATGCGCAACGCGACCGGATCGGAGTCGGGGCCCGGCGTGGCGCTGTTGCCGGGTCACCTTGACGAAGCGGCGTTGGTGGACGCGCTGGACGACCTCGGTCCGGCCGAGTCCTACTCGCCGGAGGGCTTCCGTCGCATGTCCGTGCTCGCTGCCGAGCTTCGCGGCCTGCGGAGCAGGCTGGATCAACCACTCGACGATCTGGTCGCAGACGTGGAACGGGAGATGGGCCTATCTGTCGAGGTGTCCGTGCGGTCGTCGGACACCGGGCTCGCGCGCGCACACCTCGACGCGTTTGCCGAGACCGCGGCTCACTTTGCGAGCGAGGCACAGGGTGCGACGCTCACCGCGTTTCTGGCCTTCCTGGAGGCGGCCGAAGCGGAGGAACGCGGCCTCGAGCCGGGCGAGACGGACGTCGTCGACGGTGCGGTGCAGGTCCTCACCGCGCACGCGGCCAAGGGCTTGGAGTGGGACATCGTCGCGGTCGCCGGGCTGACCGAGGGCATCTTCCCGGGTCGGCCGAAGAAGTCCGACCATTACCTCGGCGGCATCGGCGTGCTGCCGTTTCCGTTGCGCGGTGACAACGCGGGCCTGCCGAGCTTCCGATTGGCCGGCGCGACTGACCAGACCGACGTGCGGGACGCGTTGGCCACCTTCGGTGTCGACTGGGAGGCGCACAGCGAGCGCGAGGAGCGGCGGCTGGCGTATGTCGCGGTGACCCGGCCGAAGCAACTCCTGCTCTGCTCCGGCTTCTGGTGGAGCGAGGGCAATGTGCGATGGCAAGGTCCGTCGCCGTTCCTGGCCGAGGTGCGCGATACGTGTGCGGCCGGCGCCGGTGTCGTCGACGCGTGGATTCCGCCGCCACCGGACGGGGCAACCAACCCGACGACCGAAGTGACGATGCGTGCCACCTGGCCGCAGGATCCGCTCGGCAGTCGCCGGCCGGTGATGGCGGCCGCCGCGGACGAGGTGCGCCGCGCACCGGCGGCTTGGTCGGCCGACACGATCGACGATCCGGCGGTACGAGTGGAGGCTGAGCGCTGGGCACATGAGGTGGATTTGCTGCTCGCCGAGCGGGAACGCCACCGGCCGACCGCCCCGGGTGCGGTGGATGTCGCGTTGCCCGGGCAACTGTCGGTGTCACACCTTGTCGAGTTGCGCGACGATCCGGCCCGCCTCGCGGCTCGACTGCGCCGACCGATGCCACGGCGCCCGGACCCGAGGTCGCGGCGCGGCACCGCCTTCCATCGGTGGCTGGAGCAGCGGTTCGGCGGCGACCAGTTGCTCGATCTTGACGAGCTGCCGGGCGCCGGTGACGAGGGCGCGGCGGCCGACGCCGACCTTGCCATGCTGCAGGCCAAGTTCCTCGCCAGCCGTTGGGCGGACCGGATGCCGGTGGCCGTCGAGGTCGGGTTCGCGACGGTGGTGGCCGGCATCGTGATTCGAGGCCGGATGGACGCGGTATTCGGCGGGTCGGACGGCACGTACGACGTGGTCGACTGGAAGACCGGACCGCCGCCGAGTGGCCGGCACGCGGAGGCGGCCGCCGTACAACTCGGTGCCTACCGGCTGGCCTGGGCCGAGCTGGCTGGCGTACCGGTGGAGAACGTACGCGCGGCGTTCTACTACGTACGCAACGACGTGACCGTACGCCCATCCGACCTCATCGACGCTGACGGGCTGGTCGCGCTCGTGGCATCCGTACCAGTCGCGACGTAGCGGGTTGGCTCGACCAGTTTGTCACCAATGGTCGGTGCCGGCGGGCGGTAACCTCTGTCCTTGTGGCAGACGAATCGTCGCCGTGGTCGCGTGACGGCGCGAACGAGTCGCGGTCCGAGGTCGTGTTCGGACCGGCGGATCGAGCCGATGACGCCATCGCGGCGCGCCGCTGGTTCTGGCGTCGCGGTGGCGCACACGATCGCAGTGCCGGCAACGACGTTCAGGCCGAGGAGGTTCGCTCCGACGACGCAGGGCGCTTCGAGACTGGACCGCAAGGCGGCGACATCTTCCGCGCCGGGCGCGTCACGGCGGCCACCTCGTCCGGAGCGACGTCGGGTCGCGAGCACGCCGAACCCGGCCCGATCGTCATCGACCTCGATCCGCAACCCGAGCCGGCGATCGACCCGACGGTGGTGCGGCGGCGGACGATGCGGATGTTCGCTGGGGCGGCCGGTGCGGTGCTCGCGATCGGCATCACCGTGGTTCTTGCCATGACACTGACTGGCAACGGTCCACTGCGTCACGAATCCGCCGCGCCGCCACCCCCGGACACTCGGCCACAGCTCGCACGGTTGTGCCCGCCGCCGCCGAACGGTGGCCCGCGTCTCCAGCCCGCGCCGCCCACTCCGAGCGGCGCGCGGACCACGGATGCGCAGTCCGGCATCTCGTACGCCGCGTTTAGCGCGCCGTGGCTGCGCTGGAACCTGGACTGGTCGGACGCGGGAGACGAACTCGCGGTGAATTACCGCACCGGCCAGTATTTCGTGACCGAGCAATATCCGGAGGGCGACTACCTCGCGACGATCTTGTCGGCGTCCGTACCCGTCACCACGAACGACGCGCTCGCCATCGACCTCAGGTGCACCGGAACGCAGGTCGCCGCGGACGCGCGCACCGCGTTCTATCCGCAGCCGAACACGATGGACCCGATCCGCAACGAGCAGACGACGCTCGGCGGCATGCCGGCCTGGGTCAGTGAGTTCCGGCTGCACTTCCACGCGCCCGGGCTGAAGGCGACGAGCGAGCTTGTGATGCTGGCGACCATCGACGTCGGCAAGCCGAGCGCAGCGATCCTCTACGTCTCGATCCCCGACACGAACTCGAAGTATGACTACGTGATCAACGAGCTACTGGCATCGATCCGGCCGGCGGGCTGAGCTTTCGACCCGCCGCCGGGCCGGCTGAGCTCTCGACCCGCCCCGCCGCCTCGACGCGGGGTCGCGCGGCAAGGGGTTCGGGACGGGGGACTCGGACGGCCGGGTGCCGGCCGGCGCGCTAGGGTCGATCACGTGCCTGGTCGCGTACGCATCCCCGCCACGAAATATCCCGTAGAGCGCCTGAAACTGCCCAACGGACTGCGGGTGGTGCTAAACCCGGACCGGTCCGCGCCGGTGATCGGCGTCGCGGTGGTCTACGACGTCGGCATCCGCTCGGAGCCCGAGGGCCGCACCGGCTTCGCACATCTTTTCGAACACCTGATGTTCCAAGGCTCGCAGAACCTGGAGAAGCTCGCGCACTTCCGCTACGTCCAGGGCTCCGGCGGCACGTTCAACGGATCGACGCATCTGGACTACACGGACTACTTCGAGACGCTGCCCGCCAACGCGCTCGAGCGTGCGCTGTTCCTCGAAGCGGACCGCATGCGCGGACCTCGGCTCACGGAGGAGAACCTGCGCAACCAGTGCGACGTGGTCAAGGAGGAGATCCGAGTCAACGTGCTGAACCGGCCGTACGGCGGGTTTCCGTGGCTGAAGCTGCCGCCGGTCATGTTCGACACGTACCCGAACGCGCACGACGGCTACGGGTCGTTCGAGGATCTGGAGAGCGCGACCGTCGCCGATGCGGAGGACTTCTTCCGGAAGTATTACGCGGCCGGCAATGCAACGCTGTCGATCTCCGGCGACTTCGACGTCGAGAAGGCCACTCGGCTGATCGAGGCGCACTTCGGTGACGTACCGAAGCGTCCCGCGCCCAAGCGGCCCAACTTCGACGAGCCGGACTTGGCGGCGGAGCGGCGCGACGCGTACCCGGATCCCCACGCGCCACTGCCGGCGTACGCGAGCGCGTGGCGGGTGCCCGATCCGATCGCTGACTTCGAGGGTTATCTCCCTTACGTGGTGCTGGCCGAGGTGCTCACCGACGGCGATGCCTCGCGCCTGGTACGCCGCCTGATCCAGCAGGACCGGTCGGCCACCAGCGTCGGCGGGTACATCGGGTTCATGGGCGAACCGTTCGAGGTCCGCAACCCGACCGCACTGCTGCTGCAGGCGCACCTGCCGCCTGGCGGCGACGTCGACAAAGTGATGCGCGTCGTGGACGAGGAGTGCGAGCGGCTCGCCACCGATGGTCTCGAAGACGGGGAACTGCAACGCATCCAGTCGCGGATCGCGACCCACTTGCTGCGCGAGTGCGACGCGGTGCTCGGTCGCGCGCTGCGGATGGCCGTCCTCGAGCTGCAACGCGGCGACGCGAGCGTGATGAACGACCTGCCGAAGCTGATTGGTGAGGTGACCGCGGACCAAGTGGTGGCCGCCGCGGCGACGCTACGGCGAGCACGTCGCGCGACGATCGAGGTGGAGGTGGCGTCGCGATGACGACAACCGTGGCACCGAAGTCGACGCGCCGCGTGAGCTTGACCGAGTTGCCGGATCTCGAGGCAAACCGCCGGCTCACGCTGCCGCGGTCGAGTGAACGTACGTTGTCCAACGGGCTCACCGTGATCGCGATCCGCCGCCCCGCCGTGCCACTGGTCGAGGTACGGCTACGGATCCCGTTCGCGAAGACGCACCTGGCGCGCGGCGACGTATTGAGCCAGACGTTGTTCTCGGGAACGCCGACTCGCGACACCGTGCAGATCGCCGCCGAGTTGCAGGCGGTCGGCGGCGGGCTCGGCGCGTCGACTGATCCGGACCGGTTGCTCGTGTCCGGCAACGCGCTGGCCGCCGGGCTGCCGCGACTGCTCGAGGTGCTGGGTGATGTGCTGCAACGCGCGACCTACCCGAAGACCGAGGTGGTCACCGAACGCGAGCGCATCGCCGACCGGATCCAGGTGCTGCGGACCCAACCCGGTCACTTGGCGCGCGCCGCGCTGCTGCGCCGCATCTACCCCGGCCACCCGTACGCGGTGCAGACGCCGACCGTGGCGGCGGTGCACGCGGTCAAACCCGGCGAGCTGCGCAAGCTGCACGGCGAGCGGATCCTGCCATCCGGCGCGACCCTCGTGCTGGTCGGCGACATCAACGCCGAGCGCGCCATCGATGACGTCGAGGCGGCGCTCGGTGGCTGGGTCGGCGGTGGCGAACCCGCGTCCTATCCGGCGACACCGGCCATCAAGCCGGGACCGATCGAACTCGTCGACCGACCGGGCTCCGTGCAGTCGTCGATGCGCCTTGCGCTGCCGGCGGTCGGGCGCACCCACGAGGACTTCCCGGCGCTGCAGCTCGCGAACCTGATCTTCGGTGGGTACTTCTCGTCGCGGTGGACGGAGAACATCCGCGAGGACAAGGGCTACACGTACGGGCCGCACTCCTCCGTCGAGCACTCGATCGCGGGTTCGGCGCTCGTGTTGGCGGCCGACGTCGCCACCGACGTGACCGCGCCCGCGCTGCTCGAGACGTGGTACGAGCTCGGCCGCCTGGCCACCACGCCACCGAAGACCGACGAGTTGGAGCAGGCCCGCCAGTACGTAGTCGGCTCGCTGCTGCTCGGCATGTCCACACAGGCCGGCCTCGCGGGTTTGGCCAGCACGTACGCCGGCTACGGCCTCCGGTTGGACTACCTCATCGGATACTCCGCCGGCCTGGCAAAGGCGACCCGCGAACAGGTTGCCGACGTGGCCGCTCGCTATCTCGCACCGGCCAGGGCCGCCACTGTTGTGCTCGGCGATGCCGACCGGGTGGAGTCGGCTCTGCGCCTGCTCGGACCGGTCGACCGCGGCAGTTCCGAGTGACCGAGCCCCGTCGCGCGAGCGATCCCGCATTGTCCGGCGATCTCGCATCGGTCAGTGAGTCGGTCGCGACCGATCCCGCGACACGTGACTCCGGTGCGATCGGTCCCGCGCCGGCCGGTCCGCAGCGCGGGCCGAGCGAGCCGAACTCCGCCAGCCAACCGACACCTGACAGCCAGCCGACGCATGGCAGCCAGCCTCGTCGTGCCGATCTGGATCGGTCGGCACATCGACGTACCGATCCGGAGTGGTTGGCCGAGGCGTGGTCGCGAGCGAGAGTGCTCGTCGTCGACGTCGCCGATCTGGTGTCCGGTCGGGCGCTGGTCCGTGGACCGGTGGCGGTGTTCGGTCGACCGCAGCCCGAGTTGCCTCGCGGTGTCACCGAGCTCATCCTGCTCGACGTCGACGACGTCGTCGCGCGGCAGCTTGACCCAGGGCCGGACGGGCGCCTCTTCCTCGGCGTGGACGCCGAGGACAGGCCGTATTTCGCGGTGCTCGGCGAGTTGCCTGAGATCGCGGGTACGAACCCGGCGACGCTTCGCGAGGTCGGGCATCTGTTGGACCTGACCAGCTCCGGGATCATGGCCACCGGACTCGCGCTGGCGAATTGGCATGGGCGGCACGGCTTCTCGCCCCGCACCGGAGCGCCGACCAGCGTGGCGGACGCCGGCTGGACCCGAGTGGACGAGACCGGCGCGCAGCATTGGCCGCGTACCGATCCGGCGGTCATCATGCTCGTGCACGACGATCGACCCGGCGACGACGGGCAATGCCTGCTCGGCAGCAACGCTGCGTGGGCACCGCGCGCCGGCCGGATCCGCCGATACTCGTGCCTGGCCGGCTTCGTCGAGCCGGGGGAGTCGGCCGAGGACGCGGTGGCACGGGAGGTCTTCGAAGAGGTCGGCGTACGCGTCGCGGACATCCGGTATGTGGCGAGCCAGCCGTGGCCGTACCCGAGTTCGCTGATGTTGGGTTTCTACGCGATCGCCGATCCGAACGAGCCACTGCGCCTCGATCCGTCCGAGATCGCCGCCGCCGGCTGGTTCTCACGCGCCGCCGTACGAGCCGCGATCAACGCGGCGGCCGACCCGGACGCGCCGGAAGTCGAGCCCGGCCTACCGGGCGGTTCGTCGATCGCGTTCCGGCTGGTCCGCGCTTGGGCCGAGCAGAGTGGTGCGGCGCTGTTCAGGTAAGCCGGATGACCTTGACGCGCTGCCGGCCGGAGCGCACCGGTCCGGACGAAGCAAGCGCGCGGGCTAGGTGGAGTGCGGTGTCGCGCGACTCGGCGATCGCGGTCTGACGGCGGCGTTCGGGCGCGCTTCGCTCGTCGCGCGCGTGGTCGACGGCGTCCACGGCCTCCTCGGAGACCTGCCGGACGTCGGTGCGAACGACCAGGTAGGGCATCGGGCACGCTCCACTGCCACCACTGCAAGGTGCGCAACTTGCAACTTGCACCTTTCCGTGCTCGGTGACCCTGTGCAACCGGGTTGACCGCAAATCATCCGGACGGCCGAGGTGGGTCATCCGTCCGTCGCTAGCCGCCGAGACGCTCCCGAACCGCGTCGGCCGCTTACGAGGTCCTCTCCGCAGCGCAAGACGTCGATCGATGTCATTTAAATGACTCTTTCCAAACAGTCCTTTCGAAAGATATGCTTCGACCATGTCACAGGCACCTACCCCGAAGGACAGCGCGCCGAGCGACGGGCCGAGACGGTCGAGTGACCATGCGAGACAGCCGAGTGACGCGTCGCGTCGTGCCGCCGTGACGGACAGCTGGAGCGAGCCGCGGCAGGTCACCGATGTCGGCGAGCTGCGTGCTCTCGCGCATCCGCTGCGGCTGCGTCTGATGGAGGAGCTCGTCATCAACGATCCGGCCACCGACACCGCCACCGCGACGGAACTGGCCGAGCGGCTCGGTGAAAGTCCGGCGAACTGCTCCTGGCACCTTCGACAACTCGCCAAATACGGATACATCGAGGAGGCGCCGGGCGGCGTCGGTCGAGAACGCCGCTGGCGTGCGGTGTTGGCGGTGCGCAACTGGGAGAACCCGACGGGCGACCCCGAATACACCGCGGCCAGCGATGCCGCATCGGACATCCTCTATGACCACGAATACCAGGCCTATCACGCGCAACGGGCGTGGCGTGCCAGTGAACCCGCCGATTGGCGGAGCTCCGCGTTCTCGTTGCAGTCTCTCGGCTGGTTGACCGCCGACGAGTTGCGGAAGTTGAGCGAGGACTTCTTCGAACTCCTTGAACCCGGGCTGCAGCGGCTCGCCGATCCGGCCAGCCGACCGCCGGGTGCGCGCCTGATCCGGTTCGTGAGCTGGGGCATCCCGGCTCGACCGTACGTACATGACAAGACCGCGACCCAGCCCGAGCCCGAGGAGAACCAAGATGCGTGACGTTCTGCGAATCCGAGGCATGCGCGTGCTGCTCGGCGGCGAGCTCACCAGTACGTTCGGCGACTGGGCGATGTTCCTGGCGCTTGCCATCTGGGTCAAGACGCTGACCAACTCGAACAGCCTCGCCGGTCTCGTTCTGCTCGCGGCCGCCGCACCGGCGCTCGGCGCACCGCTCTACGGCTGGGTCGTCGACCGGTTCCGACGCCGACCGTTCCTCGTCGCGGCCAACCTGCTCTCCGCGGCCGCCATCGTGCCGCTGCTCTTCGTGAACTCACGACACGACGTGTGGATCATCTTCGCCGTCACCGTTTGCTACGGCATCTCCGGCAGCGTGATGAGCGGAGCGTTCGCCGGGTTGCTGAAGGAACTCGTACCCGACGAGCAGCTCGGCGCGGCTAATGGCATGTTCTCCACGATCCGCCAAGGCATGCGGCTCGTCGGTCCGCTGGCCGGTGCCGGCCTCTTTGCCGCCTACGGCGGCCACCTTGTCGCGCTGATCGACATCGCGTCCTTTGTGGTCGCCGCGCTTGCGCTCGCGTCGATCCGGGTGGCCGAGGTGCGACCCGAGCGGTCCGAGCAGCACTGGTTGAGCGAAGTTGGCGCCGGTCTGCGGCACATGTGGTCGACGATCGCGATCCGGGACACCACCGTGTCGATCGCCGTCTGCCTGCTCGCGCTCGGTGCGGTGGACACGATCGTGTTTGCGTACATCGACGAGGGGCTGCACAAGCCGCCGTCGTTCCTCGGCTTGCTGTTGACCGTCCAGGGCATCGGTGCGATCTTCGGCGCACTTGCGGCACCGGCGATCATGACGCGACTCGGCGAGGTCGCCACCGTCGCTCTCGCCATCGGATCGTTCGGCCTCTGCATCGGACTCATCATCTATCCGTCGATAGTGCTCGCGTTCATCGCGATGCCGCTCGCTGGACTCGCCAACACGGCCGGCTTCGTCGCGTACAGCACGGTGATGCAACGGCGTACGCCTGGGCCGATCATGGGAAGGGTCTCGGCCGCGGCCGACATGGTTATCGGGTCGGCACAGACGCTGTCGATGGCGGCCGGGGCAAGCCTCATCGCCGTCGTCGACTACAAGGCGATGTTCGCGATCATTTCGGCCGCGCTGCTGGTGAACTGTGGCGTGCTGTGGCGCAGGCGCGTGCTGTCACCGCCGATGCCGGCCGGCGCGGCTTCGCCCGCTGGTGAGGGTTCGCCGGCACTGGACGCTATCGCGGTGGGCGACGGCCGACCGGTCGATGCAACAACTGCGGCCGTCGTCGACGCAACCTCGTGAGTCAATGTGCCGCCGTGGCAGTGGGCACCGTTCAGCAACGCTCGAGGAAGTCGATCGTGGCCCGCACCGCGGCAGGCGTGATCAGGTGCCCGGTACCGGGGAGCACGGCAAGCTCGCCGGACGGCAGCGCACGGTACGCCGCCGTGCCGTCCTCGACCGTACAGAACGGATCGCGGTCGCCGACCATGATGAGCGTCGGCACCGCGATCGCGGCGAGATCCGCGAACGTGTAGCCGTGCGGTCGGGTGATCCGGTCGAAGGTCCAAGCGATGACCGTCTTCCAGTGCCCCACTCCTTGTGCACCGTCGTGATCCAGCCTCATGAGCTCGAACATCGGCCGCAGCTCTTCGATCCGGTTGGCCATCGACTCGGGATCGGCCGAGGTCGCGTCGGGGCTTCCGCCCAGCATCTGTCGCGTCATGGCGATGGCCGGCGCTCGCGGGTCGGGATTGAACAGGTCGTATCCGCCGAGGTTCACGATCGCCCGTACCGCCGCGGGATGGCGGATGCCGACCAGCGTGGCCGTCTCCGCGCCGTCGCTGAACCCGCAGACGAAGGGACGATCCAGCTCGAGCGCATCGATGAGCGCCGCGACGTCGTCGGCGAGCAGTGTCGCGGGAATCGGGCCGCCCGGGTGCACGGTCCGGCCCGATCCACGCGTGTCGGGCGCGATCACACGGAAGTGGTTGGCCAGCGTCGCCACCTGGGACGCGTACGCGACGGGCAGCGGCGCCCAGATCGGATTCGTGGAGACCATGGCGTTGTCCAGCAGGATCAGCGGGTCGCCGACGCCGGCCTCGACGTAATGGATGTCGATCCCGTTTGCGCGTACGAAATGGCCAAGATGCTCAGGTACCCGTGTTGCCATGGTTGGCCTCCCGGTCCGAAGCACGAACGCCCGGACGTCGACCACCTTCATGCCTGCGGGCCGCTCGTGCGCTGCGGTCATGAGACAACGATGGCGCTCGGGCGGCGCCGCAGCATCGGCGAACTCACCTATACCCGGGCTGATCCCGTTCGACGTGGCGCACGCTACGGGCCGCTCGGCACATCCCGCGGGGCAGCGCGCGCCGCAAGCGCGGCGGCTTCGGCGCGTCCGCGCAAGCCAAGCTTTGACAAGACGCGCGCCACGTGATGTTCGACCGTCTTGCGCGATAGGAACAGGCGCTCGGCGATTTCCGGATTGCCGAGCCCTTCGCCGAGGAGGCCTAGCACCTCCCGCTCCCGCGTAGTCAGTCGCCCGACGTTACGCGGGAAGGTCCGGGCCGCCCTGATGCCGAGGTCCCGCATCAAGGCGGCGGCCGCATCCGCGTCGCGGTCGGCGCCCAGGTCCTCGAAGACCGACATCGCAACGCGTGCTTCCGCGCCGGCCACCACGCGATCGTCGCGGCCGAGCAGGCGGGCGAGTAGCAACCGCGTCGCAGCGGCCCGGTACGGAATCCCGGCGCGTACGAAGGCCGACAGTGCGGTCTCGAGGTGGGTGCGAGCGGCCGGCGGATCTGTGGTGGCGACGGCTTGGCCGAGCAGGCGCTCGCCGTACGCGATGATGAGGTCACAGTTGCTCGCCGAGCCGAGCGCCACCAGTGCCAGGCCGCGTTGGGCTGCCGCGCCCGCGTCCCCGAGCGCGATCTCTGCTTCGCCAAGCAGCCCGATCACCGCCGCGACGTCGAGCCGATCCGGACTGGTTGCCGCAAGCCTGCGACGCAGCACCGCCGCCGCGACGGAGGGCTCGCCGCGGGCCAAATGAGTCGAGGCGACCGCCACCGCGGCCTCCTCCCGTCCTTCAACGCCGCGCAGCACAGCACCCGCCTCCTCGAGCCGGCCCTGTGCGAGGCGGAGTTCGGCCAGCGTCCCGGCGGCGAACGCATACGGGGCCTGGTAGACATCCCTCGATAGCGAGATCGCGTCGGTGAGAAACACTTCGGCGGCCGCCCAGTCGCCGGTCTCGAACAGGACCCGGCCGTAGTACGTGCGGCACTCCGCATACAGGAACGGGCATCCGTACCGGTCGATGAAACGCTGCAGCGACTGGACCCACTGGCTGGCGCGTTGGAGATCGAAGCAGCTGCCGCAGGTCACCATCGTCATGCAGCTCATCTGTGCGACCGTCAACGGGTCGCCACCCTCGCCGCCGATCACACCCGCCATCGCCTCGTCCAGCAGGCGCATGCCCTCCTCGATCCGACCCTGCTGGACGAGAGCCTGCCCCACGGCGTGCATTGCCATCAGTTCCAAGTCGGAGTTGCCGTTCACGCGTCCGATCTCGGCAGCCTGTCGGGCCAACGCTTCGCTCTCGACCGGATCGTCTGTCACGTAGGCCGTGGCGCCGAGCAGCTCGCCGCGCAGCGACGGGACCTCGTTCTCGACGATCCGGGCGGCCCGCGACAGCCATCCGTGCGCGGCGGCGGAGTTCCCCAAGTAGCCCTTGTTGTAGCCGACCAGCGAGAGGGCGGCCCCGGCCGCGAACAGCGGGTCGCCGCGGCGACGGAATCCGGCGTACGCCTTCTCGCAGTTGGCGATCGTGCCGGCGATGTCGCCCAACCAGAACAACGCGTTCGCCAAGCCGAACTGCGCCTCGGGCACGTCCGCCACCGCGAGGACGGCCGAGAAGGTTTCGCGCGCGGCAACCCAGTCGCCCGACCTGATGGCTTGAAACCCGGCCCCGACCTGACCCTCGACGCCCGACTCGTCGCCCGGACCCTCGCTCACACCTGGCATGGTGTCAGACCCGCGGCCGCGAGTCGTCGTGCGACGTCAGCGTGCGGTTTCGGCGCACCTGGTGGCGACCATGCCGAGGTGCTCCTTGACCTCGATGATTGACGGGTTCGTCAGAGCGGAGCCGTCGTCGAACCGAACGGTTGGCACCGTCTGGTTGCCACCGTTCACGCTCATCACGTAGGTGGCGGCCGCCTCATCGCGCTCGATGTCGATCACGCGATAGTCCACGCCGTCGCGGTCCAACTGAGACATCAGCCGATGGCAGTAGCCGCACCATGACGTCGAGTAGACGGTGAGCATTGTCGGGTACCTCCGGGGGATGTTTGACATCGCAAACATACGCAGCAAACGTCAGAGTCGGCTGGGATGATGCCTAGCTGTGGCGGACACCTCATCGCGAGCGCGCGCCGTGCTCGCCGGCCTCGACGAGGAACAGCGCGCCGCGGTCACCGCGCCGGCTGGGCCGGTGTGCATCCTGGCCGGCGCCGGCACGGGTAAGACCCGCGCGATCACGCACCGGATCGCCTACCGTGCGGTCGCCGGCGAGATCGCGCCGCGCCATGTGTTGGCCGTCACATTCACCGCCCGCGCCGCGGCCGAGATGCGAGCCAGGTTGGTCACGCTCGGCGCCACCGGCGTCTCCGCCCGGACCTTCCACGCCGCGGCGCTGCGGCAGGTCCGATACTTCGCGCCGCGTGTGCTTCGCGGCCGCTCGATGCCCGAGCTGGTGGAGAGCAAGGCGCGGCTGGTGACGCTTGCGGCCGCGAGAGCGGGGGTACGAGCCGATCGAGCGGCCGCGCGCGACTTGGCCAGCGAGATCGAGTGGGCGAAGGCGAGCCTTGTGGAGCCCGACGAATACGCGGTCGCGGCCGCGAAGGCGATGCGTGAGCCGCCCTACGACGCCGCCAAGGTGGCCGCCGTGTTCGGCGCGTACGAGCAGGTCAAGCGCGCTAATGGCGCGATGGACTTCGAGGATCTCCTGCGCGCCGCGGTGTGGGCGGTCGACGAACATCCGGACGTGGCCGACGAGGTGCACGCGCAATATCGGCACTTCGTGGTCGACGAATATCAGGACGTCAACCCGTTGCAGCAGCGCTTGCTCGACGCGTGGTTGGGTGGCCGCGACGACGTGACGGTGGTCGGCGACGCGAGCCAGACGATCTATTCGTTCACCGGCGCGTCGAGTGCATATCTGCTCGACTTTGCGCGAAGCCACCGCGGTGCCGTAGTGGTCCGGCTGGTCCGCGACTACCGTTCGACGCCGCAGATCGTTGGCGTGGCTAACGCCGTCATCCGGCAAGCGCGCGGCGTCGAGGCGAGACTCCGGCTCGAACTCGTCGGACAGCGGTCGCCGGGCGCGGAGCCGGACATTCGCTTCTTTGCCGACGAGCCGTCCGAGGCTGCCGCGGTGGCGGCGCGCTGTTCGGCCCTCGTCGCCGCGGGCGTTCCACCGCGCGAGATGGCAGTTCTGTTCCGGACGAACGCGCAGTCGGAGACCTATGAGGAGGCGCTCGCGGAGGCCGGGGTGCCATACGTCGTGCATGGCGCGGAACGATTCTTCGAACGCGCCGAAGTGCGGCAGGCGATGGTTGCGCTGCGGGCCGCGGAGCGCTCAACGCCCCCGGACACACCGCTCGTCATCGCGGTTACCGAGGCGCTGGAGGCGGTCGACTGGCGCCCGGACCAGCCCCCGCCAGGTGGCGCGACGCGGGAGCGCTGGGAGGCGCTTGCTGCGCTCGTTGGACTCGCCGAGGAGTTCGCCGCGGCCCCATCGCTGCCGGACGCGACCGCGGAGTCGCCCGGCCCGGTGGGCGTCGGCCGGACGCTCGCCGACTTTGATGCGGAACTCGCACGTCGGGCCGTGGCACAGCACGCGCCGACCGTCGAAGGCGTGACGCTGGCATCGCTACACGCGGCGAAGGGTCTCGAGTGGGACGCGGTGTTCCTCGTTGGTCTTGCCGAGGGAACGCTGCCGACTACGTACGCCAAGACTCCCGACCACCTCGAGGAGGAGCGCCGCCTGCTCTACGTCGGTGTCACGCGTGCCCGCGAGTGGTTGTGGCTGTCATATGCGGGTGCCCGCTCACCGGGCGGCCGCCAGCGCCGTGCCAGCCGATTCCTACCGGGTGGCGACCCAGCCGGTCCGCCGGCGCAGTCGACGCCCGGCGGCCGGTCGGGTCGGCGTGGCGAACGCCGCACCATCGTGGTGTCCTGCCGCGTGTGCGGAGTGGCGCTGTTGAGCGGCTCGGAGCGCAAACTCGGACGATGCGAGGCATGTCCGTCCGACCTGGACGACGAGTTGCTGGAAAGGCTCCGCGCGTGGCGATCCCGTACCGCGTCTGCCGCTGGCGTACCAGCCTATGTGGTCTTCACCGACGCGACGCTGACTGCGCTCGCGGAGCGCAAGCCGACGACCGACCCTGGGCTGATCGACATCGCCGGCATCGGTCCGCGAAAGCTCGCGCTCTACGGTCCCGCGGTGCTGGCGCTGGTGTCGGGCGCGAGCGTCGACGCGGTCGTCGCGATGGCGACCGACAGCGGATGACAGCGACCGGGCGATACCGACCGCGCGGCCGACTAGACCGTCCGATCGGTGCGTCGACGGTCGGCCGACCGGCCGGCCTACATAAATATCCGGAAAACTTCCGTACCGAGACGCAATTTCGGTTGCCCCCACCGGCAGCCGACAACTAGCCTGCAGAGGTCCGAGCGGAAAGCGAATGCCGACCGCCTAACTTGCTGCGACCGCGAAGCACAGAAAGGGGTGACCGACATGGTGAGTTACTCGTTCTACACGTCGGCGCTGCCTGTGCCGTGCACGCGCGCGCTCGCCGTCACGCCCGCCCACCCCTCGGTGGGCTTCCTGGCTGTCCAGGCTGATGCACGTGGTGGCCTGCTCCTCGAGCAGCCGCGTTTCACCAAGTTCGATGTCCGGGTCCAGCAGACCAATGGTGCCAACGGCATCAGTGGGCTCGCTGCCAAGGGATCCCCGATGGCCGGCGCAATCGTTCCGACGGCTGCGGCGCGCGGAGTTCCACCTCGAGGTAGGCCGGTCTAAACCGACCAGTCGGCTCGCCTCGAGGCCGCGGAACCCGCAAAGGGATCCGCGGCCTTCTTGTTGTCTACCTCCGGGTCACCGGACATCGAGCGACCGAGAACTGTCCGACCAGTGATGGAAGGTCACATGACCACGAGTGCACCACCGGTGCCGTGCAGGCACCGCCAGCGTCCGGTACGTCCTGTTCCGATAGCGCCCAACTCGTTGGAGAGAGGTGAAACGACGATGTCTCTGGCGTTCGCTCCGCTCGACCATTCGGTCGAGACGGACAACGACGTCCCCTGCCGCCGGTTCGATCCGGACCTTTGGTTCGCCGAGTCGCCGGCCGAGCTCGAGCTCGCCAAGTCCCTGTGTGTCGACTGCCCGGTCCGGGTCGAGTGCCTGGCCGGTGCGCTCGAGCGCGGCGAGCCGTGGGGTGTCTGGGGTGGCGAGATCTTCGACCACGGCGCGGTCATCGCGCGGAAGCGGCCGCGTGGCCGGCCGCGCAAGGCCGATCTCGCACGCGACGCGGAACTCGCCCGGCTCGCCGAGCTTGCCCGCGAGGACGACCTTGCCCGCCAGAACGAAGGGCACGGAGAACTTGCCTACGCGGGTTCGGCGGCCTGACATGAAGATCATCACGAAGCGACCGCGCAGCCGGTCCAACCAACCAATCAACCCGACCAAGACTGCTTTGAGGAGCACCCAAATGCACCCGAACAACTTGCTACTCATCAACGAAGCGATGAGTCGCGCCCGAATGCTCTGGCCTCAGGACACCATCTCTGAGGCCTCCCAACCCGCCCGAATGATCGCCATGCGTGCTCGTGCCACGCAGCGTCGCATCCGGGGCCACCAGTAATCCCTAGGTAACGACAACCGCTCCACACACCGAAACCCGCCCACCCAGCCGATGCCGGGTGGGCGGGTTTCGCTTGGGATCAGGCGCGGTAACCCGCCCGCCCGGCCGTTGCCGGGTGGGCGGGTTTCGCTTGGTGGCTTTGGGCCTGCGTCGGATCCGGTTGCACTACTGGCCGTCGCTCGCGACCGCGCGGGCGCCGGGCGGTCAGTCGCCGGCCGACTCGAGTTCTGGTTGCTCGATCGCGAAGCCGGGCAACCATCGCTGCACAACCGACCGGTACGGCGCACGGGCCTCCAACTGACACAGCACGCCGATCGAGCCGAGCGTGACCCGGTGGATCAGCAGATACGACGGCGGCAGGTTGAGGTGCTTACCGAGCTGGTACGCCGGACTGCGCGGATTGGCGATGCGCGCCGCCTCGGCTCGCAGCCAGGCGCGCGTGAACTGGAATTCGTCGACCGAGATCGGCTCCAACATCGGCCGGAGGAACTCGAGCACTCCGCCCGCGTCGACCTGCACGCTCGGCTTGACGAAACCCTCCTCGCGCAGCCCGGCCAGCACCTCGTCGGCGCGCCCGGCGAGAGCCAGTCGAGTCAACCGCCCGATCGGCTCGGGGTGACCGTTCGGCAGCCGCGCGACGGCGCCGAAATCCAACACACCGAGCCGCCCGTCGTCGAGGACGCGGAAGTTGCCGGGATGCGGATCGGCGTGCAGCAGGCCGGCCCGCGCCGGACCGGAGAAGTGCAGCGTGGCGATCAGATAGCCGGCGCGGTCTCGGACCTTCTCGCTGCCCGACGCGATCACCTGCGACAGCGGTGTGCCGTCGATCCACTCGGTCACGAGGACGCGGCCGGTCGCGGCCACGACGGCGGGAATGAAGATCTCGTCGTCGCCCTTGTACGCCTGCGCGAAACCGCGCTGTGCGCGCGCCTCGAGTTCGTAGTCGAGTTCCTCGCTGATGCGCGCGCGTAGCTCGGCAAGCAGCGGCTTCACGTCGAGCCCGGGCTGCAGGACCTTGAAGAGGTGGGCGAGTCGGGACAGTTGACCGAGGTCGGATAGCAACGCCGGTCCGGCGCCCGGATATTGGATCTTGACGGCAACCTGCCGGCCGGTCTTGCCGCGTCCCTTCCACACCGCGCGGTGCACCTGGCCGATGCTGGCGGCAGCCGCGGGTACGTCCTCGAAGTGGAGGAACTTGTTTCGCCACTGCGGTCCCAGCTCGGTGGCCAGCACTTTGTGCACGCTCGCCGCGGGCAGTGGCGGGGCGGCTTCTTGCAACCTGGTCAGCGCCTGCCGATAGGGGCCGGCCAACTCCTCGGGCAGCGCGGCCTCGAATATCGACAGCGCCTGACCGAACTTCATCGCGCCGCCCTTGAGCTGGCCGAGCACGCTGAAGAGGTGTTCGGCGGTGCGCTCCTGGATCTCCGCGGTCACGACGTCGTTTGCGATGCCGCCGACGCGCTTGCCGAGACCGATGGCGGCGCGGCCGGCGAATCCGAGGGGAAGTGCGGCGAGCCGCACGGTACGGGAGACGGCGCGCCGGGGTATGTCCGTCACTAGATCATTCAACCCCATCCGATCGCCGGCCCCCGCCCCGGTTGGCGGCGGCGGTTGTTGCCGTGGGCGGCCGTCGTCCGCCGCACCATCAGTAGCGTGCCTCGTCCGACGACATGCCTGTTCGCCCGCAGGCGTCCGCGTGTCGCACGACACCCGCATCGAGCCGACCATGGGTCGCCATCGGCACCGGCCGTGAGGGTGGCGGCGGCGTCAGTCGCCCAGCAACGCGGAGTCGGTCCGACCCGAGCGAGCGCGACGGCGGTGCCGCGATCGCACCGCGCAGTCACATTTCGGGTGGGCCTGCCAACTCCGTCGGCGAACCGTACTCGGCGGACCGACCTCGATGCTAGCCCCGATCGTCGGCGCTTCGTCGGTGTCGAGATACGCCAGGACCTGCGCCACCGCGACACCGACGGCGATCAGCGTGGTGGCCGTCGATATGGTCGGTGCCGCGTCCATCGACGTGGCGAGTTGCGCCACGAGCGTCGGCCAGGCCGGGTCGCGGTCTCGACGGTGCAGGTCGAGGCAGCGCAGGCACGGCGAACCGCCGGGCGGCACCAGCGGCCCGACCAGCACGGTGTCGTCGCGCTCCTCGATGAGCAGATGTGCGAGCGACTTGCGGGCGTACGCGAACGCGGCCAACTCGGCCGGGACGCCCTGCCCGATCTGTACGACGAAGGACGCCCCGCCGACGCGGAGTGCTCGCGTGTCGGTGAAGGGTGCGGCGCGCAGCACGGCCTCGCTGGCCGCGGTGCCACGTGGTCGATCGGTGTCGGCCGGGGTCAGGCCACCGACCGTGTCGTCGTGGACGCCGACGCGACCGGTGAGCGCCGGGTCGACGTGTCCGACGCCGGCCCGCGCGAGGCCGGCCGCGATGGGTACGACCAGCCGGCTCGCACCGGTGATCTGCACCGATGTCGCGGCGCGGCGGCGCATCGCCTCGGCCGGGATGGTGGCTGCCTTCGGTGCGCCAGTCGCACCCGGCACGGCGCCGCCGGCGGTCAGCGACGTGGCGTCGGCGGCGTGCGGAGAGCCGTCTGTGATGTGCGGCGTGTCGTCGATGAGACCGGGAATGTCGGGCGCGCGTGCCGCCATCGCGATCGCGGCCGCCTCGGCCACGAGGCGACGGCGTACCCCCTCCGGCATGGACGGCGGCACCAAGGAGTCCGTACCGATGACGAGATTAGCGCTGCGGAGTGCCGCGAGCATCGCCGTCGTCACGTGTGCCGGTACGCCGGCGGCCTTGGCGTCGCGCAGCACGGTGCGCTCGGTGCGCGAGCCGTCCAACAGATCCAGCACTCGGGCGGCGGCCGGGTCGGGCAGTTCCATGATGACCGCCCGGGAGGGATCGGCGCCGAGTTGGATCGCTGTTTCGTCCCGCCAGAGGCGGCAGAGGCCGGGCAGCAACGTGAGCCGGGCACGGCCGGACGCGCCGACGCTGACACGCGTGGTCATGACGTGAGGTTGGCACAACGTGCGGGCGGTCCGTTGCGCTGTCCACAGGCGATGGGTGAACCGATCCCCGATCCGTGCCATCCGGGAGCGAGTTATCCACAGCGCTGGCCGTATAGACCACACTCGATTTGACAACGGTGCGGCGCGGCACACCATCTGGGTGCCGCGCCGCGCGATGTCGCCCGCCCGCGTGAGGTCACGCGGGTACGGACGCGAGAAGAGCTACGCCTTGCCGAGGATGCGGTTCATGGTGGTGCCGCAAACCGGGCATGGCCCCTTGGCCATGCGCATGCCGGTCTTGGTGACCGCGACGGTGCCGTCGAAGTCGCGCTTCTCTTTGCACTTCACGCAGTAGCCGTTGTACTTCTCGACCTTCTCGGCCTGGCCCTTTCCGGCCACAGTGCCCTCCTTGGTTGTGCAGCGGGCGCGTCGTGCTCGATGCCCGGGACCGCCGATGCGGCCGACGGATCTACTCTGCATCCGCGCGTGCCCGAGCGTGACACGTTCCGCCGGGACACGCCGGTAGATTACGCATGAACACGGCGTTTAGGGCGAAAACCGTCAACCAGCTGGCGTGCCATTTCATGATCCAAAAGAATCTTCCGGACTCGACGGTATCAATCTGGGCGAGACTGGCACGCCACGCCGAGTTGGGCCTTGCGTACCCCCGGATGTTGGCCGCTAGCGTGCCAGGGTGACTTCCCTCCCGGGCCTGCCCGGCTGACCGGCGGAGCACACGCGTGCGCGAGGTCGGAAAGCCGGATGTCGAAGTGCGGCGCAGCCAACGCCGGCACAGCACCGTGTCCGCCTACCGTGACGGCGGCCGCGTCATCGTGCTGATCCCCGACCAGTTCACCCGGGCCGAAGAACGCGAGTGGGTCGACAAGATGCTCAATCGGCTGGCCGCTCGCGACGTGCGGGCCCGCCGGACCGACGCCGAACTTACGGTCCGCGCGCTGCGCCTCGCCGGCCGGTTCTTCCCCGATTACGGCGAGATCGCCAAGCCCGCCAGCGTGCGCTGGGTGACGAACCAGAACGGCCGCTGGGGATCGTGTACGCCGGACGACGCCAGCATCCGCATCTCCGACCGCGTCATGACGATGCCCGACTGGGTCGTCGACTACGTGCTGCTGCATGAGATCGCGCACCTGATCGTGCCGGTGCACAACCGGATGTTCTGGAATCTCGTCAACCGCTACCCCAAGTCCGAGCGGGCGCGTGGCTATCTGGAGGGCGTCGCCGCCGCCAGCGGGACCGCCATCCACGACGACTGAGTCGGTCTTTCGACGGGTCGCGTCGCGAGCCGCCGCGGCATCCACCACGATTGAGTGGTGACTCGCCGGGTTGTCGTTGTTGCGCTCGCGGCGCCGCGTTGGACGCCGCCAGGCATCGACGCGGACCGGTGGCGGCGGGCGCTCGCGGACGATGCCGTCGACCTGCTGGCCACGCTCGCCGAGGTCGAGCCCGCACTCGCGGTGGTCGCCGCGGACCGGCCACTCGCGGCCGCGGTCGGTTGGCCATCGATGCGCGTGTACGAGGTGCCGACGCTCGACACTCGCGACGTGCTGGCGGCCGCTGCCGACGACGAGTTCGAGCAAGCCGCTGTGCTGGTAGCGGACGCACCGGACGTACCGGGGATGCTCATCGCGAAGCTGCTCCGACCGTTGACGACCCGGCCGGTCGCCGTGGCGCCGGACGCGCTCGAGCCGGCCGGCCTGCTGGGCGTCGCGAGCCGGCTGCCGGCACCGGCGTGGCTGCCGACGATCGACCTGGAGGGTGCGACCGTCGCCTCGATCCGAGCCGCCGCACCGGCCGCGACCGACGTCATCGGTACGGCCGGGTGGCACCGGCTCCGTACGCCGGCGTCGCTCGCTCGACTTGACCCCGCGCTCGACGGATGGGAGGCAACTCGCGCGTTGCTCTACCACGGCAGCGCGACGCCGATGTCCTAGTCGTCGGGGCGGGCAGCCGTCGACGCGGCGCGGTGGCCCTTGCCGAGGTCGAGAACGCAGATCGGATTGTCGTCCAGGTCGGCGAGCACGGCGCACCAGCCGACCTCTATCTCGAACGGCGGCTCGCGAACGGTCGGGCCCCGCTCCTGGTCGCCGCGACCGCCGTACGCACGTCGTCGACCAAGTAGTGCACGCCCAAGTCACTCGTCAGATCCATGGTGTGCACGACGATCTCGGCGTCGGTGTCCGGCATACCGAGGCCGACCGAGGAGGCGTCGCTCCACAGCCGCCGCAGTCCGAATACGTTCTCGTAGAAGTGCGCCGCCGCGTCCAGATCGGCGACCCGGAGCATCACACAATCGATCTTCCTGAGCACGGCGGGTGGCCGGCTAGCCAGCTGGCTTGTCACCGGTCGCCGGGCTTGTCACCGTCGTCGGTCTTGTCGTCGTCGGTCTTGTCATCGGTGTCGGAGTGCGATGAGTCCGCGCCGTCTGACGTCTCGGCGGTCCGATCGCCTTGGTGGGCATCGGAGGCGAGATCCTCGAAACCCGGAAGATCGGCGATCGTGTCGAAGTCCTCGAGCGACCCGAGGTCGAGGTCGGCTCTCGCATACGCCTCCGGGTCGCCGAAGTCGTCGGCGGACGGCAGCAGGTCCGGGTGGCCCCAGATCGCGTCGCGACCGGCGATGCCCCGGTGCTCGGTCAGCGCCGCCCATAGCGCGGTCGCCTCGCGAAGGCGCCGCGGCCGCAGCTCGAGGCCGACGAGTGCGGCGAACGTCTGCTCGGCCGGCCCGCCGGCGGCGCGGCGACGGCGGAACGCCTCGCCGAGCGCGACCGCGTTCGGCAGTCGATCGCCCACCGCGGTGTCGACGACGTGGCAGACCCATCCCTCGATGAGCGCGAGGATCGTCTCCAGGCGGGACAGCGCCGCCTGCTGCGCCGGAGTGTCGTCGGGCGTGAAGATGCCCTCGAGCGCAAGCTGCTGCATCGACTCCGGGTTAGCCGGGTCGACCTGGCCCATCGCCTCTTCGATGGCTTCGCGGTTGACGCGGATCCCGGCCGCGTATGCCTCGACCGCACCGAGCACGTGGCCGCGGAGCCACGGCACGTGCCCGAACAGGCGCTGGTGCGCGGCCTCGCGAAGCGCGACGTAGAGCCGAACCTCGTCCAGATCCTGCGTGAGGCCCTCGCCGTAGCTCGCGATGTTCGCCGGCACGAGTGCGGCCTCACCGGCCGGGCCGAGCGGCAGCCCGATGTCACCGGCCGAGAGCACCTCGCCGGCGAGCGAACCGAGTGCCTGCCCGAGCTGGCCGCCGAACAGCGCGCCACCGAGCGCGGACACCATGGACGACATGGGCCCGAGCTGATCGCGCATGTCCTCCGGGACGATGTCGCCCATCGCCGCCACCATGCGCGCGGCGACCGGGTCGCAGAGCTTGCGCCAGACCGGCAGCGTGTTCGTGATCCATTCGGCGCGGGTCCACGCCGACGCGGTTTTCAGGCCGGACGGCAAGGCCGACGTGTTCTCCAGCCACAGGTCGGCAAGCCGGAGCGTCTCGGTGACCGCCGAGCGATCGGCCGCGGAGACGGCGGGATTGCCGATCGGCTTGCCCGCCACGTCGTCGCCGGCCGCCGGCGCACCGGGCAGCTCGGTCGCGCCCGGAGTGCCGAAGCCGAACGGGATCGCCTGACCGCTGCCGGTCAGCGAGGCGAGCGCGATCTGGCGCGCGAGATCCCAGTTCACCGGGCCGTCGCCGGCGGCAGACGTGAACATCTGCTGCAGCTGGCTGATGAACTGCTGCATCGCGGCAGGATCGTTCGGATCCGGCATATCGCCCGGCACGTCGAACCCGAATGGCAAGTCAGGCACGTTTCCCACGGTACGCGGTCCGATCCGGCACCCGACCACCCGCGGGGCTCGCTTCCGCCCACGGCGTACCGAGGTCGGCACGTTGGCCGGCCGCGACGGCGCGCAACAGGCGTCACAGACTCCCAGCGGACGCCCAGCGACGCGAGCGCGGATTGTGTTTTGCCGCCGGATAGGCTCGCCCAATGAATCGCCGCCTGACGACACTGATCGTCGGTGTCATCCTGCTGGCCGGCTTGGGTGCGCTCGCGTACGTCGCTCCGGTCGACTATGTGGAATTGGTGCCCGGCCCGACATTCGACACGCTCGGCACGGTGAAGGGCAAGCCGGTGATCAGCATCAGCGGCGCACCCACCACCTCGGACTCGAACGGCCAGCTGCGCATGCTGACCGTTGGCGAGATCGACAAGATCACCGCGTTCGACGTCGTACGGGGCTGGTTCGACCGCGATAACGCGGTGCTGCCGGCCGAGGTGATCATTCCGCCCGGTGAGTCGGAGCAGCAGCTCAACCAGCAGTCCACCGATCAGTTCAAGCAGTCGCAAAGCTCGGCGGTCACCGCTGCGCTGCGGCACGAGGGCTACCCGGTGCTGGTGACCATCGCGAGCGTGGTGACCGGCAAGCCCGCGCAGGGTCATCTTCAGGCTGGCGATGTGGTTACCACGGTCGACGGTCAACAGGTGCTCTCCGCCGACGACCTCGCCGCGTTCATCCAGGCCAAGCCGGTCGGCGCCACGCTGCAGATCGGCTACACGCGATCCGGCAAGGCGACGGTGACACCGATTAAGACGGTGGCCGGCAGCGACGGGAAGCCGCAGATCGGCGTCGAGGTCCAGCAGACTCAACCGTCGCCGATCAAAGTGAGTATCCAACTCGAGAACGTGGGCGGTCCGAGCGCCGGCTTGATGTTCACCCTCGGCATCATCGACAAGCTCGGCCCGACCGACCTCACCGGCGGCCGGATCATCGCCGGCACCGGCACGATGGACGACGACGGCGACGTGGGGCCGATCGGCGGCATCGCGCAGAAGATGATCGCGGCGCGTGCGGCCGGTGCTCGATACTTCCTGGCACCCGCGGACAACTGCGCCGAGGCACTGCGCAGTCCGGTGGCCGGTCTGACCCTCATCAAGGTGACGAACCTCGACGGTGCGCTGACCGCGCTCGCCGACGTACGGTCGGGCACTCAGCCGCCGCTCTGCACGAGGTAGCGAAATATCCGCCGGTACCCACTCGGGCGGCCAGGTCACGTACCGTGGTGACCTCGTACGGTAGACGCGGCTCGTACGGTAGACGCGGGCGACGGAGAGGTGACAGCAGACGTGGTAGTTCGTTCGCCCGTACCGAGGATTGGTCGCCGCGGCCGGTTGATCCTCGTCACGGTCGCGACCCTCATCGTCGCACTCATCCTGCTGGGCGTGCTCGTCGACATCCTCACCGACCGCTACTGGTTCGCCGAGGTGCACTACTCGCAGGTGTTCTCCACCATGCTCTGGACCCGCGTCGTCATGTTCCTCGTCGTGGGCGTCGTGGTCGGCGGGTTGGTGGCCGGGAACCTCTATCTGGCATACCGGCTGCGTCCCCTGATCCGCCCGCACTCGGCCGAGCAGAACGCACTGGACCGCTACCGATCGCTGTTGAGCGGGCGCATGGCGTGGTGGATCGGCATCATCTCCGGTCTCGTGGCGTTCTTCGCCGGGCTGTCCGGCGAGGCGCACTGGCAGACCTGGTTGCTGTTCGTCAACGGCGGTTCGTTCGGCATCAAAGATCCGCAGTTCGGCACCGACATCGGCTGGTACGTCTTCGACTACCCGTTCTGGCGTTACCTGCTCGGCATCGGTTTCACCGCGACCGTCCTGTCGCTGATCGGTGCGCTTGTCGTGCACTACCTCTTCGGCGGCGTACGCCTGCAGGGCCGCGGCGACCGCATCACGACCGCCGCCCGCGCTCAGCTCACCGCGCTTGTCGCCGCGTTCGTGCTGCTCAAGGCCGTCTCGTACGTGCTGGACAAGCGAGGTCTGCTGCTCGACCACATCGGCAGCGTCAACACCACCGGCGCCGGCTACGCGGACGTCAACGCGCTGATGCCGGCCAAGACGATCCTCGCCTGGATCTCGTTGATCGTGGCGGTCGCGATCCTGGTGCTGTCCAACGCGTTCATCCGCAACCTGGTGTGGCCCGGCATGGCGATCGGGCTGCTCGTCGTGTCGGCGATCGCGATCGGTGGCATCTACCCCTTCGTCGTGCAGCGGTTCATTGTCCAGCCGAATCTGCCGAGCAAGGAGCTGACCTACATCCAGCAGAGCATCGACGCGACGCGAGCCGCGTTCGGACTGGACAAGATCAAGGACGGCCCGCTCGACGCCACCGCCACCACTCCGTCGCCGGCGCTTGCCACCGACACCGGTACGGTGCCGAACGCGCGCGTACTCGACCCGGCCGTGGTTGCCGACACGTATACGCAACTGCAGCGCGCCCGCGGCTTTTACGACTTCGGCGAGAAGCTCGACATTGACCGCTATACGACCGCCGGCAAGACGCAGGACTACGTGGTCGGCATCCGTGAGATCGACTACAACAGCGCGGCCGGCCGGCAATGGAACTGGCAGAACGCCCACACGATTTTCACGCACGGCGACGGCTTCGTAGCGGCGCCGGCGAACACGACGGTGTGTCAGGGTCAGCCGTATTTCGTGTCCGGCGTGATCGCCACGGCAACGCCGTCCGACGGCTCGCAGCCGCCGCAGTCCGCTCCACAACCGAACGCCGCGGCATGCACCGCGAACGACCCGCAATTCGCCACCGCCCAGCAGGGCATCTACTACGGCGAAGGGATGGGCTCGTACGCGGTCGTCGGCCAGCCACCGGGTTCGAAACCTCGCGAATACGACGGTCCGGGCCCGACCAGCGGCTCGCCGGAAAAGTCGGTGACCTACTCCGGCACCGGCGGCGTCTCCGTCTCGTCCTACTGGCGCCGGATGCTCTACGCGTGGAAGTACAAGGAGCCGAACTTCCTCATCTCCGGGGTGTTCAACCAGGACTCCAAGCTGCTCTACGTACGCGATCCGCGAGAGCGCGTGGAGAAGGTCGCGCCGTTCCTCACCATCGATGGCGACCCGTATCCAGCGGTGATCGACGGCAAGATCGTGTGGATCCTGGACGGCTACACGACAGCGTCCACATATCCCTACTCAGACCTCGTGGACCTGCGGACCGCGACCAGCGACACCCAGGTCGGCCAAGGCGTCGCACAGCAGGCCAGCCGCCCGATCAACTACTTGCGCAACTCCGTGAAGGCGACGGTCGACGCCTACAACGGCACCGTCACGCTCTACCAGTTCGGGCCGGACGATCCGATCCTGGACGCTTGGAACAAGGCATTCGGCGGGCATCTGATCCAGCCGTCCTCGGCGATCACGCCGGAGCTCAGGGCGCATTTCCGCTACCCGGAGGACCAGTTCAAGGTGCAGCGCGACCTGCTCACCCGCTTCCACGTGACGGATCCGGCGAGCTTCTTCTCCGGACAGGACTTCTGGCAGGTCCCGGTCGACCCGGCGAACGAGTCCGAGCAGCTCAAGCAGCCGCCCTACTACCTGCTGGCGGAGTTCCCCGATCAGAACCAGCCGACGTTCCAGCTGACCTCTGCGATGACACTGCGGAGCCAGCCGAACCTGTCCGCGCTCATCACCGGCTACTACGACGCACAGGGCGACCCCCAGCTGGAGGTGTTGGAGACGCCTCAAGTCGCCGGACCGACACAGGCGCAACAGAAGCTGCAGAACGATCCGACGATCCGCAAGGATCTGTCGCTGTTCCAGTCGAACACCTCGCGCGTCGTCTATGGCAATCTGCTGTCGCTGCCGATCGACAACGGCATCCTCTACGTCGAGCCGGTCTACATCGAGTCGACCGCGCCTGGCTCGTGGCCGCTCATGAAGAAGGTGTTGCTGAGCTACGGCGACTACCTCGCGTACGACGACACGGTGGCCGCCGGCGTCCAGGATCTGGTCGACGAGGCGAAGAACGGCACGAACACACCGACGCCGACGACGCCCACCACGCCGGCACCGCCGACCAACGCGGCACCGGGCAACTCGGCCGCGCTGAACGCTGCGATCGCGCAGATCAACAAGGCGCTCGCCGACCTCAAGAGGGCCGAGCAGAACGGTGACTTCACGGCGATCGGTCAGGCGCTGACCGACCTGAACAACGCGACGGCCGCCTACGAGAAGGCACGGAACTCGGCGACGGCGCCGCCGAGCTCACCGCCGACGCAACCGAGCCCAACGCCGTCAAAATGACCTGACCAGCTCCGACGGGAGGAGTCTGCCCGCGTCTGGGTGAATCTGCCCCGCGCCCGGGTGTCTTCCGGCGTCAGCCGGGCGGGCGGTCGAGCAACCCGACCACGATCGCGTGTACGGCGTCAAGGTCGGCCGGGTCGGCGAGGTGTACGCCGCCGTGACGCACCTCGTACCACTCGTCGGCGTCCTTGTATTGCACATGCACCACGACGTCGCCATGGTCGTTGACGGTGGTCCGGACGGTGAGCCGGCCAGTGATCACGCCGACGTCATCGGTCATCACGCCACCCGGCGGCGCGGTGATGTCGGACGTTCGCGAGTCGCTCATCCCGCCATCATCACGCGACCGGGCGGGGTGCTAACCACCGTTCGATCAGGTTGCCCGTCGGCGTCGGTCGACTCGCCTCTCATGCGCAGGTGGCGAGCATGTCCTGCAATGCCGACTTCTCCGCCGTCGTCACGGTCAGCTTCCAGAAGGTCTTCACCGTGATCCAGTCCTTGGCGTACGTGCACCAGAAGTCGTGGCTCGGCGGCTTCCACTGTGACGGATCCTGGTCGCCCTTGGATTCGTTGTCGTGGCCGTCCACGGCGAGCAACTGCGGCCGGGTGAGGTCGTTGCCGAACGCCTCGCGCTGGTCATCGGTCCAGTTCTTCGCGCCGGACAACCACGCGTTGGCCAGCGGCACGACGTGGTCGATCTGCAGGTCCTGCGGGTCGGTATAGGTCTTGTCGTTGTACGGGCTGGTCCACGTACCGTGGACGATCTTGCAAGACGCTGTGGCGTCGACGTTGTCTCCCTGGCGCTTGAGCACGAGGTCTCGCGTGTCGCAGCCGCCGCCCTGCGAGGACCAGATGTGGAATCGTGCGCGACTGTATCCGGCCATCGACAGACCGGTCGCCACGGTCAAGGTACGGAGTTCGGAATCGGCCGTCGCAGCCGATCCGGAGGTGGGTGTCGCTCCGCCGCTGGACTCGATGCCGACGTCTTTGCATCCGGCTACCGCGATCGTTGCGATCAGAGCGGCGGCGACCAGGGCGAGGCTTCGGGGAGGGCGCACATGGTCCTCGCTATCCGGCAGGAGCCGGCCGGATAGCGGTCGGCGCCCGGCGGGGGACCGGGCGATCACACCGTACCCAGGACCCGCACGTGCCTAACCTCGATCGTTGCGGCGTGTCGCCGATCCGAACCAAGTCGCCGGGTACGAGTCGGCTGTGTGTCTCCTGTGGACCGCCGGATCGTCGCTCGACGCTCGACGGTCGTCCATTCTCCTGGACCTTGGAATCAGGGTGCTGTGTGGCGCCCGTACGATTCCAAGATCCAGGAGGGACGGTGATTCCGGACGGTGTGCGGCTAGGTGGTCGGGGCCGGCTCCGGCAACTCGTCGCCAGCGAGTTCGGTCTGCTTGGGTAGCGCAGGCGCCGGGGCTCGTGCCGGATCGTGCGTGTAGTCGTCCGGTGACGTCGTGTCGACGCCGTCGGGCAGCCGTACCAGCTTGCACAGCAGCGAGATGATCACCGCGACGACGAGGTTCGCCAGCACCGCGACGAAGCCGACGTAGACGGTCGTCTTCGCGTTGAGGCCGATCGACGTCGGGTCGAACCACTTCGACAGAGCGAACGCGGAGCCGCCGAAGTGCTTGTGGTTCGTCGCCGGGTTGGGGATCTGGTAAAGCATCCACATGCCAAGGCCCATGCCGGCGACCCAGCCCAGCACGAGGCCCCAACGGTGCAGCCAGCCGGTGTAAAGGCCGATGGCGACCGCGGGCAATGTCTGCAGGATGATCACGCCACCGATCAGCTGAAGGTCGATGGAGAACTGCGGGCTGATGAACAGGATCACCAGCACCGCGCCGATCTTCACGACCAGCGATGCGATCTTGCTGACCGCGGTCTGGTGCGCGGGCGACGAGTCGGGCTTGATGTATTCGACGTAGATATTGCGGGTGAAGAGGTTCGCCGCCGCGATCGCCATGATGGCGGCCGGCACCAGCGCACCGATCGCCACGGCCGCAAACGCGACGCCAGCGAACCAGTGCGGGAACATCTGGTCGAACAGCACCGGCACGATCGTGTTCCCGTCCGGCTTTCCACCGGACACGATCGGCTTGGTGCCGGCCGCGATCGCCATGTAGCCGAGCAGCGCGATCAGACCGAGCAACAGGCTGTATGCCGGCAGCGCGGACATGTTGCGCTTGATGACGTTGCGCGACCGACTAGCGAGCACGCCGGTCACGCTGTGCGGGTAGAGGAAAAGCGCCAGCGCCGAGCCGAGGGCCAGCGTGATGTATTGCCACTGGTTCGCGGGACCCAACAGCGTGCTGCTCGGGGTCGCCTGCCCGTGCAGCTTCGTCTGCGCGGCGTCGAAGATCTTGTGGTACCCGCCGAGCTTGTACGGGATGTAGATGATCGCGACGATGATCACGGCGTAGATCAGCAGATCCTTGACGAACGCGATCAGCGCCGGTGCCCGAAGGCCGGAGCTGTAGGTGTATGCCGCGAGAATGGCGAACGCGACGATCAGCGCCCACGTCGGGTTGACGTGCATCGCCTTGAGAACCGCCTCGATGCCGACCAACTGCAGCGCGATGTAGGGCATTGTGGCGACGATGCCGGTGATCGCGACCAACAACGCCATCGTGGACGATCCGGACCGCGCGCGTACGAAGTCCGCCGGCGTGACGAGACCGTGCTTGCGCGACACCGACCACAACCGAACCAGCACCACGAAGACCAGCGGGTAGATGATCACCGTGTACGGCACCGCGAAGAAGCCGGCCGCGCCGGACGCGAAGAGCAGTGCGGGTACGGCGACAAACGTGTACGCCGTGTAGAGGTCGCCACCGACCAGGAACCAGGTGACCCACGAACCGAACTGCCGGCCGCCGAGGCCCCATTCGTCCAGGTGCGCCATCGTCGTCGGTCGCTTCCACCGCGACGCGACGAAGCCGAGGATGCTGACGAACACGAAGATGGCGGTCGCGATGATGATCTCGGTTTGGTGCTCCTTCACGACCCGTCACCCCGATCCTTCGTCTTCTGGTACACGAACGTCGTCGTACCGACGCCGAGGATGATGAACGCGAGTTGGAGCCAGTAGAACCGCGGGAATCCGAGGAAATACGGGTTGTTCCCGTTGTAGAGGAAGGTCAGTAGCGGAACGACGATCGGGACAAGCAGCAGCCAATGCCATCGGCTGCGTCCAGTAGTTCGTTCCGGACCGCCCACATCGTGTTGCTCGGACATGGCAAGTCCTCCCCAACCGGTCGATATGACTTCGACCGTGAATCGGATGTCGCATCGGCCTTTTGCGCAAGCTTCCGATCGAGTTAGTCGGACGTTACCGCCGTATGCACAAGCTCTCAATACGTCCGTACGACGTTGTTCACTTGTGCACATTGCGTGACGCAGCGTTGCCGTACTGCTCTCTTACGATCCGACGTCGTTGGATCACGCTGCGCGGTCACGGGCGCAGTCCCCACACGACTCGGTCGCCTCTACATCGGACTCGATGCGCGCCGTCCGGCACCATCCAGTGATAATCCGACCCATTCGTTATCTGGCGGTTATTGACGCCACCGGTTCGGCTCCGGTTGACTCGGCCCACGGAACCGCTCCCGAAACCGCTTCCGGGCCGCGAAGCGAGGCCGGACAGCCCGGCAGCCAGAAGGCCGGACAGCCGGAGAACCCGAGAGCCGGAGCTCATCCCGACGACGCCGGAGGGGGAGGCGTGCCGATCACCATCGCCGACGTCGCCGCGCGTGCGGGTGTCAGCAAGACAACGGTCTCCCGGGTCCTCAATGGCAAGGGCGAACTCAACGTCACCACGGCGGCCCGAGTCCGGCAGGTCATCGAGGAACTCGGGTACGTGCCGAGCGCCCGCGCCGTCGGCCTGGCCCGCGGCCGGACGCGCATCGTCGGCATGCTCGTGCCGTCGTTGACGTGGCCGTGGATCGCGGACGTCGTGCAAGGTGCCGTCGACGTCCTGGAAAGCGATAGCTACGGCCTTTTGATGTTTACCTGCAACCGGGGCGACGAGTCGATGCGGCAGTTCGCTACGCACGTGTCGGCGAAGTCGTTCGACGGCCTGCTCGTTATCGAGCCGGAGAACACCCTCGACTACATCACCGAGCTGCACCAACGGGGGCTGCCGGTGGTCCTGATCGACGACCGTGGCCACCAGCCACAGTTCCCGTCGGTCGCGACGACCAACCGGGATGGCGGCGAGGCGGCGGCACAGCATCTGATCGGCATCGGTCGGATGCGGCCACTGGTGATCACCGGTACCGAGGCGTTCGGTTGCACGCAAGAGCGGTCGGACGGATTCCGCGCGGCTTATCTGGCCGCCGGAGTCCGTCTCGACCGGGCGCACTTCATCGAAGGCGACTTCACCTTCGACTGTGGACGGTTCGCGGTGAAGCAGGCCATCGCCGCCGGCATCGAGTTCGACTCGATCTTCGCCCACAACGATCTGTCGGCCGGCGGCGCGATCCAGGCGGTCCGGGAGAGCGGCCGTCGCGTGCCGGACGACATCGCCGTCGTCGGCTTCGACGACGTGCCCGCGGCGCTCCACACCGACCCGCCTCTCACCACGATCCGTCAGCCGCTGCGCGAGATGGGCGCGACGGCGGCTCGAATGGTGCTGTCCCAACTGGCCGGTGCGCGACTCCCGGAAGAGCCCAACGTCATTCCGACGACGCTCGTCGTCCGACGCTCCACCGTCGGCTGACCAGCGCAGTCAGCTCGCTGACCGACCCGGGCCGCCCGGGTTGATGCGTCGCGGTGCGGCGGCCGGTTGCCAGCGGCCGGTTGCCAGCGGCCGGTTGCTAGCGGCCCACCGGCACGATGGCACGGCCGGCGCGGTGCGCGCGGATGATGTCTGCATAGCGGTAGCCGCTGGCCTTGATGGTCCGTCGCTGCGTCTCGTAGTTGACGTGGACGAGCCCGAACCGCTTGGCATAGCCGTACGCCCACTCGAAGTTGTCGAGCAACGACCACGCGAAGTATCCGGCTACCGGCGCGCCGTGGCGGACCGCGCGAAGGCACGCCTCGAGGTGCTCCTCGAGGTAGTTGATGCGGTCCTTGTCCTCGACGTTGCCGTCCGGCTCGACCTCGTCCGGCCACGCCGAGCCGTTCTCGGTCACGTAGATGCGTCGGGCGCCGTACTCGTCGGCGAGGCGCAGCAGCATCTGCTCCAGGCCGTCCGCGTAGACCTCCCAGCCCATCGCGGTCAACGTCCAGTCGGACACGCTGACCATGCGGGTGTGCGGTGCCACGCCGGCCGGATCGTCGGTGACCACGTGACGGAAGTAGTAGTTGAGTCCGACGTGGTCCATTGGTGCCGCGATCGTGGCAAGGTCACCGTCGCGGACCGGCGGCTCGATGCCGTACACGCGGGTCATGTCTGCGGGGTAGCCGCGGCCGAAGAGCGGGTCGAGCCACCAGCGGTTCGTGTGTCCGTCGGCGCGCAGCGCGGCAGCCACATCGCCCGCCGAGTCGCTCGCGGGATCGCACGGGCTCAGGTTCAGGACGGCGCCGACGCGCACGTCGTTCGGTGCGGCCGCGCGAAGTGCCGCGGTCGCCAAGCCATGCCCGAGCAGCAAGTGGTGCGACGCCGGTATGGCGAGCGCCAGATCGCTGATGCCGGGCGCCATGCGGCCCTCGAGGTGCCCGATCCACGCGGAGCACAGCGGCTCGTTGAGGGTGAACCAGTCGCCGACGCGGTCGCCGAGACGCTGGCCGACTACGGAGGCGAACTCTGCGAACGCATAGGCGGTCTCGCGCGCCGGCCATCCGCCCCGATCCTGCAGAGCCTGCGGAAGATCCCAGTGGTAGAGCGTGGCGAACGGGGTGATGCCCGATTCGAGCAAGCGGTCGACGAGACGGTCGTAGAACGCGAGCCCTGCTGCGTTCACGCGTCCGGTCCCCTCGGGCAACACGCGAGGCCAGGCGATCGAGAAGCGGTACGAGTCGAGCCCGAGGTGGCGCATCAGCGCGACATCCTCGGCCCAGCGGTGGTAGTGGTCGCACGCGACGTCGCCGTTGTCGCCGTTGTCGATCGCGCCGGGCACGCGGCAGAACGTGTCCCAGATCGACGCGCCGCGGCCGTCCTCGGCGACCGCGCCCTCGATCTGATAGGCGGAGGTGGCGGCGCCCCATCGGAAGTCCGGCGCCAGGCCCAGATCGTCGGTCATAGCTCTTGAACACCCATCGTCGGCGACTTATCTTGAGTCCTGAATTTAATGCTGAATTTAATCAACAAGGCTCTTGGCACGTCAAGACAGTGCACGCCAAATGGCGTGGCGGTTGGCATACAGGTCAGACGCGTACGCTCGCATCGTCCGCGGCTAGGCTCGTCTGCTGCGCGCCGGACGTGCCGCCGGACCGTGCCGCCTGAGCCTCCGGTCAGACGCGAGAAATGTGCCCATGGATTCGACGCGAACCACCCGCGACATCCGCCGGCAGAACCGGGCGATCCTGTTGTCGACGGTGTTCTTCGACGGCCCGCTGAGCCGCCTGGAGCTCGGCCAGCGCAGCGGCCTGTCGAGCGCGACGGTCAGCACCGTGGTTGCTGAGCTGATCGACGACGGGCTCATCGTCGAGGCGGGTCAGGTCGACTCCGGTGGTGGACGGCCAAGGGTCCTGCTGCGCGTGCGCCACGAGTACGGATATTTCGTCGGCGTCGACGTCGGCGAGACCGGCGTGACCGTCGAGCTGTTCGATCTGGCCGTCCAGCGGGTTGCTCGTACGCTGCGACCGGTGCCATCGCACCGCCCGGCGCCGACCACCGTCGTCACTGAGATTCGGACCGGAATCGCCGAAGTGCTCGCGTCGCGGGAGCCCGTCGATGATGGCTCTCGCGACGCCGGACCGATCGACCCGTCGTTGATCGTCGGAGTCGGCGTTGGCGTGCCGGGCATCGTGACCGGCCGACCGACGCCGTTGGTCTCCGCGCCGACGATCGGCTGGGAGTCCGTGCCGCTGGCCGACATGCTCGCGTCCGACGGCGTGGCGGCCCCGGTGTTCGTCGGCAACGGCGCGAACACCCAGGCCCAGGCCGAGATGTGGTTCGGCGCGGCGCGCGGCGCACGGCACGCGGTGGTCGCGCTGGTCGGCAGCGGCGTCGGCGCCGCGATCATCGCCGATGGCACACCATTCGGGGGTACGTCCGGCGGCGCCGGCGAGTGGGGACATACCGCGGTCGTGTACGGCGGGCGCGAGTGCCGCTGCGGTGCGCGCGGCTGCCTCGAGGCGTACGCCGGCGCGGAAGCGATCCTCGAACGCTACGAGGCACTCGGCTCGCGCCCACCACTGGCGGCCGCCGGCGAGGACGAGATGGCGGCGATCGCTGCACTCGTGGCGGCGGCCCGTGCCGATGGCGAGTCGGCTGCGGCCGGTCTCGTGTCGGAGACCGCGGACCTGCTCGGGGCGAGCATCGGCAACCTCATCAACCTCTTCAACCCGGAGCGTGTCGTGCTCGGCGGGTGGGCCGGGCTGGCACTCGCCTCCGTTGCCATGGACCGGATCCGTGCCGCTGCCGAACGTCAAGCGCTGGCCCAGCCGTACGAGCAGGTCACCATCGCGCCGAGTGAGCTCGGATTGGACGCGGTGGCGCTCGGTGCCGCCACCCTGCCGCTGGCTGAGTTGCTCCGTCGCGGCGAGGACATCCGCTCCCGATAGCGCGCGGTCCGGGCGCTCAGACGTCGCGTTTGTTCGCGCCACCGCGGAACGGGTCGTCGGAGTCGGTGAGGCCGAAGCTGATGATGCGCTTCGGATGCACCCGGATGATGGCGCCGTCCACGCCGCGGCGCTGGGTCGGATCGGGTACGTCGGGCGGCGGCAGCGCCTCGGCCGTACCCCGGATCTCGACACACCGGACTCGCCACGACGGTTCGGTCAGCACGTCGTCGACCACGAACGCGACGCGTGCGTCGGTGCCGACGTTCCGGAACTTCTGGCTGGTCACCATGCCGTGACCAGTGATGTCGATGGTGTCGAGGTCGGGGTTGTAGCGAAAGCCGACCGGGCTGTTCTGTAAGGTGCCGCCCGGCTGAATCGTGGCTAGCCGCCCGAGCCGCTGCGACGCAAGGTACGCGATCTCCGCGTCGGTGAACTTCATCGAGCCTCCTGAGTGGACGGCGGGTGCCGGCCACCCGGGCGATCATCGGCCGGTCGGGTCGATCCCGAGTTCCTTAAGGCGTGCGATGACTTCGTCCATCGGTCGCTGGGTCTTGAGGATCATCATCGTCAGGCCGGCGTGCTGATCGCTCAGCGTACGCAGCAGCGAATCCTCGCCGTACGTCCACCCGGTGCCGCTGGCCGGCGCCTGGTCGGCCGGTTCGCTCTCGGCTGGCCCGGTCTCGGCGGGTCCAGTGTCGGCGGTTGCCGTGCCACGAGTTTCGGCGGTCGCCGCGTCCGCGGTTGCCGTGTCCGCGGCTGCGGGTTCGGGCTCGGGGACCGGCGCGACGCTCCCGCCAACCACCGCGAAACGGAGTCCGGCGACCGTCGCGACCGGATAACTAGCGATCGCGCGGCCGTCGAGCCAGGCGATAAGCCGCCCGCCGTCGAGCGTTGCCCGATCGGCGGCGACGGTCGCGAAATCTCGCGCGTCCTCGCGGTCAGAGGTACGCAACTCGATCGTCACCTGCGTCCGCCCGTGTGTCATAGCCGACATACTGGCACGGCGTACGAACGGCCGAAAGGTGCGCGTCGCGCGGGCCTTGACACGAGCGCGATCGCTTAGCCAAGGTGTGTTCGATTGCCATGACCGCATGCCGGACGACTGTCCGCCATTCGTCCGCCGGTTCGTCAGCTGCGTCGTCTGCCGATCGTCCGGCGGACGCATGGCAGCGCACCGCCAAGCCGTTGCATCAAGCAGTTCCATGAGAGGTGAGCGAGATGGCGCCAGAGCACCCGTCCGACGTGTTCACCGAGGGTCGCCCAATCGTGTTCCGCGGCGGCACTGTGCTGCCAATGGACGGCACCGGCGTGATCGAGGGCGGTGACGTGCTCGTGGTCGGCGACCGGATCGCCGCGGTCGGCGCGAACCTCGCGGCACCCGAGGGCGCGATCGAGATCGACGCGTCGGGCGGCATCGTCATGCCGGGCATGGTGGACACCCACCGGCACATGTGGCAGACGGCGATGCGTGGGTACGGCGCCGACTGGACGCTCACCCAGTATTTCGTCTTCTACTACCTCACCTGGGGCAAGATCTTCCGGCCCGAGGACGTCCGCGCCGGCAACGTGCTCTCCGCGATCGAAGCGATCGACGCCGGCGTCACGACGTCACTGGACTGGTCTCACGGACTGCAGACGATCGGGCACGCGGAAGCTGCGGTGGACGCGTTGCGGTCCGTACCGGGCCGGTTCGTGCTCGCCTACGGCAACCTGCTCGGCGCGCCGTGGGAGTGGTCGCACAGCGCGGACTTCCGCAACTTCGTGAGCCGGTTGTCGACCAGCGACATGTTCGGCTTCCAGATGGCGTTCGACGTCACCGCCGACCCGGCGTTCCCGGAACGCGGCGCGTTCGAGGCGGCACGCGATCTCGGACTGCGCGTGACCACTCACGCCGGCGTGTGGGGCGCCACGAACGACGACAGCATCCGCCTGATGTGGGAGGGCGGATACATGACACCGGAGATCACGTACGTCCACGCCGCCACGCTGACCGAGGACTCGTACCAACGGATCGCGGCGACCGGTGGCAGCGCCTCGGTGTCGACCGAGAGCGAGCAGAGCGCGGGCCAGGGCTACCCGCCCACCTGGGCGCTCCGCAAGCACGGCATCCCGGTGTCGCTGTCGATGGACACGAGCGTGTGGTGGAGCGCCGACCTGTTCTCCGCGATGCGTGCGACGCTGTCCGCCGACCGCTCACGTGAGCACCTCGAGGCGCATGCGCGCGGCGAGACCGTGGTGCACAACTACTTGCGGGCCGAGGAGGTCGCGCACTGGGCGACGACCGGTGGCGCCCGGGCGCTCGGACTCGAGTCGGTGATCGGCACGCTGACACCCGGCAAGCGCGCCGACGTCGTACTCGTCAAGAACGACAACTCGCCGGCGATGAGCCCGATCACGCACCCGTACGGCACGCTGGTTTACCAGGCGGGTCGCGGCGATGTGCACACCGTGCTGGTCAACGGCAAGGTCGTCAAGCACGCGCACAAGCTGGTCGGCATCGACCAGGCAGCGGCGAAGGCGGCGGTGGCGAACACCGTCGACTACCTGCGCGCCACGATGGGCGAGCAGGCGTGGCAGGAAGGCATGCGGCCGGAGTTGCCGACGCCGGACCACGTTCCGAATCCGTATACGTACACGACGTACCACGGCAGCGACGACCGCCACACGCCGCGCCAGGAGGATGCCTCCGGCGCAACGGATGTGGCTGGCGCCGCGGACGGGGCCGCCGCAGAGGCGTAGTCGGCCGCTGAGCCGATCAGCGCTGCCCGCCGCCGGCCGGCTCGACGGCCGGATGGCTCAGCCGTACACGTGGTTCGTGATGGCCGGACACCCGCGGATCCGGCGCCGGCGACATCGGCTCGGCGGTCGGCGTGGCTGGCTCCGCGCGGCGGGGTCGCAGTGTGCCGACCAGCGCGAGTGCGGCGAGCCCGATCACCGCGAAACCGTATTCGCGCGCGGTCGTGAGGACGCCGCCGTCGTGTACGACGAGAAAGCCAGCGACCACCGCCGGCACACCGAGCGCGAGGTACGACACTACGAACGCAACGGACAGCACGCCGGCGCGTTCGTGCGGGCGCGCGAGCGGTATGACGGTGCGGATCGCGCCCTGGAACCCGGATCCCATACCGATGCCGGCGAGCACCGTGCCGGCGAAGAACGCGACCACCGAGCGATGGTCGGTCGCCACCACCGTGATGCCCACGCCGACGATGAGCGCAACGAGTCCGAACGTCACTACGAAGCGAGGACCGGCCGATCGCAGCGCGAAAACGGCGAGCGCCGCGCTGGCCGCGAGCACCGCGAACGGCGTGCTGCCGAGCACCGGTGACGTGGACCCGACGATGATGCGGATCGCGGCCGGGCTGAGCGACCCGTAGAACCCGGCGAGCGCCCAGACCGCGACGAGTGCGGGGATGGCGACTGTCATCGGCCGACGCACCGCGGCCGGCACCGCGAACTCCGGTCGCAGCGACGCGACCGCGCCGGGCACTGGCTGTGACGTCTCGGCCATCAGCGCGACGCCGATCGCCTGCACGACGAACACGCCGAACAGCACGAGGTAGACGAGCCGCGTCGGGGCCGGCAGGAACTGCACCAGCAGACCGGCACCGATCGCTCCGGTGGCGGTGCCGGTCATCGGCGCCACAGCGTTCGCGATGGTGCCCTTCGCCTTGTCCAGGTCGAGCATCGCGGCGCCGATCGCACCGAGCGCGGCGCCGGTCGCGAGGCCCTGCACGACCCGAGCCACCACGAGGACGGGTACGCCGTCGGCGGCGGTGAACACCAACATGGTGGCGGCCTGTACGGCGATCGCCACGAGCAGGACCGGACGCCGGCCGATGTAGTCAGACAGCGATCCGAAGATCAGCAGCGCGGTGAGCACCGCAAGCGCGTACACGCCGAACACCGCGGTGGTCGTGATCGGCGAGAAGTGCCACTCGGCCTGGTAGAGCGCGTAGATCGGAGTCGGCGCGGCGGACCCGGCCAGAAAGAACAGGACAATCGACGCGAGCAGGTAGAACGCCACCGGCTCCGGCAGCCGGAGCGATCGCATGGCCGGCCGGTGTCGGGCCGTCGGTGCGCCCGGGTTTGCGGTTGGCGGGACGCGGCGCCACGCAGCCGACAGCAGTCGTGGCGCCGTGGACATTAGGTAGACAGGTCCGTCTAGCACCTAGTGACAGTAGACAGACCGGTCTGTTAATGTCAAGGCATGCCCGGCAAGACCACCGCGTCGCGATCGTCACACCGACCGTCGACGCCGCCAAGATCGGTAAGCAGCAGCGCTCCGCAGCCTCGCCTCTCCGCCCGGGAGCGGCTCCTCGCCGCCGCCAACGAGCTGTTCTACGAGGAAGGCGTGACCAGCGTCGGCATCGACCGGGTGATCGAGCGCGCCGGCGTCGCGAAGGCCTCGCTCTACAACACGTTCGGCAGCAAGGACGAGCTCGTGCGCAGCTATCTCGCCCTGCGGCATGAGCGCCGCAAGGAGCGGCTCCGCCGCGGGTTGGAGCGCTACGACGCGCCGGCCGACAAGTTGCTCGGCGTCTATGACGTGCTCGCCGATCTGTTCATGGAGCCGTGGTTCCGCGGCTGCCCGTTCATCAACGCCAGCGCCGACGCGCGTCCGGGCAGCGCAGTGGAGCAGATCCGTGACGAGTCCCGAGCGTGGATACGCGCGTTGTTGACGGACCTTGCCCGCCAAGCGGGGGCGGCCGATCCGGACCGGCTCGGACACCAACTCGTGCTGCTCTACGACGGCGCAACGGTCGGCGCACAGCTGGATCACGAACCGTCGGCGGCCGCGGCGGCGCGCGAGGCGGCAGCCGCGCTGATCAAGGCAGCCACCGCCTGACCGGCGTTTGCGACCGGCGCCCGATCCGCGCGGCGACCGGCGTGATCGACGGCAGCCGTGACGCAACGGGTCGCGGACGTCACATTTCTGGTGGTCGGGCGGGCTGCCTAGGATCTAAGCCGCCCGGGCACACCATCCGTGCCGGTGACTCGACATGGCCGCAGCGCCATGCCGGTGCAACCTAGAGCCGGAGATCGCCTTGCCCGTGACCGCGTCCATGACCGAGACCACCACGATCACCGCCGTCGCCGCGCGGACACGCGAGGTCGGAGTGCTGCTGCTCGCGATGGTCAGTGGTGCCACCGACGCAATCGGCTTCGTCGCGTTGGGCGGGGTGTTTACCAGCGTCATGACCGGCAACATGGTGTTGTTCGGCCTGGCCATCGCGCGCGGCGACGTCGGCCAGCTGGCCAACGCCGCGACCGCGATCGTCTGCTTCATGCTCGGCTGCGCGATTGGGGCGCGGATCGCCGGTCGGCCGGCCAAGAACGACCCGCCCTGGCCACGGCCGGTGACCGTCGCGCTGCTGCTGGAACTCGGGCTGTTTGGGGCGTACACAATCGGCTACGAGTCGGCCCACCTCGGGCACGCCAACGCCACGTTGCAGCCGATCCTTCTGGCGCTGACGGCTACCGGCCTCGGCGTGCAGAGCGCCGCGGTTCAGCGCTTCGGGCAGTCCGGGTTGTCGACGACGTACATGACCGGCACGCTCACCACGCTCGTCGCGCGGCTCGCGACCGGCGGCTCGGCGCGCGATGCCATGCCAAATTTGCGACTCCTGCTGGGACTGATCGCCGGCGCGGTCGCGGGTGGACTGCTCGCGGTCTACGCCCGACCGTTCGCGCCGGTGCTCCAGCTCGGCCTGCTCGCGGGCGTACTGGTGATCGCGAGCCTCCCTCAGGAACGTCATGGGTAGCGGCGGCGCCGCGCCACTGCTCGTTCAGCGCGAGTTCATCGCAACTGCAATTCGTTTGCAATAGCCATTTGGCGCGCCTAGATTCGGGGGTGTTGACGCTCGCCTGCGTTTCACCCCGAGGTGCCGCCATGACCAACTCGCTCACGTCCCCGACCCGTACAGAGGCTGACGATCCGGTGGATCCGTCTCGCCGACGGTTGAGCCGCCGCGAGTGGATCCGCATCGGTGGCATGGCCGGATTCGTGGTGCTCCTGCACGTGCTCGGCTTCGTGAGCCTCTTCGCGCTGATCGCGCCGCATCACTACAGCCTCGGTGTGGACAGCGCCACGCACCGCGCCCTGGCGTTCAGCGTCGGGCTCGGCATCACGGCCTACACCTTGGGCATGCGGCACGCGTTCGACGCCGACCACATCGCCGCCATCGACAACACGACGCGAAAACTGATGGCCGACGGCGAGCGTCCGGTCTCGGTCGGATTCTGGTTCTCGCTCGGCCACTCGTCGATCGTGTTCGGGCTGTGCTTCCTGCTGTCCGTCGGCGTACGAACGCTCGCCGGCGCCGTGGAGAACAACTCGTCGACGTTGCAGCAGACCACCGGTCTCATCGGCACATCGGTGTCCGGCGTGTTCCTGATGCTGATCGCGATCATCAACCTGGTCATCCTGCGCGGCATCCTGCGGGTGTTCCGCCAGATGCGCCAAGGTGTGTACGACGAAGCCGAGCTCGAGGAGCACCTGAACAAGCGCGGGTTCATGAACCGGATCCTCGGTGGCGTGACGAAGGCGGTGCGCAAGCCGTGGCACATGTATCCGGTGGGCCTGCTGTTCGGCCTCGGCTTCGACACCGCCACCGAGGTCTCGCTGCTCGTCCTCGCCGGTGGTGCGGCCGCGTTCGCCTTGCCGTGGTACGCGATCCTGACGTTGCCGGTGCTCTTCGCGGCCGGCATGTCGTTGCTCGACTCGATCGACGGCTGCTTCATGAACTTCGCGTACGACTGGGCGTTCTCCAAGCCGGTCCGCAAGGTCTACTACAACATCACGATCACCGGGTTGTCGGTCGCCGTCGCGCTCGTCATCGGCGTCGTCGAGCTGGTGTCCATCCTCACCGATCAGCTCGACATCACGACCGGGCCGCTCGGCTGGATAGGCAACCTCGACCTCAACTACGTCGGCTACTTCATCGTCGGGCTATTCGTGATCACGTGGGTCGTCGCGCTCGCGATCTGGAAGTTCGGCCGCATCGAAGACAAGTGGTCCGCCGACATGCGATCGGACACCGCCTGACCGCGTCCGGCAGGCGAGTGCGGCACCATCGACGGATGGTCCTGGCAGCCAGACCGACGCCCCTCGCCGCGTTCCTCGCCGAAGCCACGAGCCTGTCAGCCGTACTGGACACCGTGACCGAGGCGGAGTTTGACCGCCCCACGCGGTGCGCGCCGTGGACGGTCGGCGCGCTGGTGGCCCATGTCGGGATGGGCGTCGACCGGATCATCACGATGCTCGGCGAGCCGGCGCTTTCCGTGGCGGACACCGACGCCACCGGTTACTACCGGCCCGACAAGCGGTTCTCGCCTGCCACCAATCGGGAGCGAGTCGACGGCGCGGTGTCGGCAGCCGTCCGCGCCGGCAGCGGCGCGGTGCTCGCCGCTCGCTTCGCACGAACTTGGCGCGATGCCTACACCGCTGCGGAAGCGCAGCCGGCTGACCGGGTCGTGCGCACCCGCCACGGCGATGCCATGCTGCTGACCGACTTCATGGTGACCAGGGTGGTGGAGCTGGCCGTCCACGGGCTGGATTTTGCCGACGCGCTGGAGCGCCCACCCTGGACCCAGGACAGCGCCATCGAGGTGATAACCCGGTTGCTGCTGTCCGACGCCGCCCGGCCGAAACTCGATGCACTGGGCTGGGACCGGATGACCTTGGTGAGGGTCGCCACCGGCCGGTCCGGCAGCGATGACCGCGCCGACGCGGATTGGCTGCGCGCGGCCGGCATTACCTGGCTGGCCTTGGGCTGACTCGGATCAGCCGAGCGGTGCGGTCAACTCACAGTGGATGCCGTCCGGATCGCTGAAGGACAGGATCGCGATGCCCCAGGCGGTCAGGTCGGTGACGTCGCCGTGATCGATGCCCTTGGCGTCGAGCCGCTCGGCGGCGGTGACGAGCTCGTCGCGGGAGGCGACCATGAAGCTGATGTGGTCGAGTCCAGGCCGCGTTGAGTCGAAGCGGTCGCCGTCCGGCGCGACCGGGCGCAACCCGAAGAGCGCGCCGCTCGGTGTCAAGTAGACGGTGCCGCCGTAGAGGTCGAAGCGCGACTCGGTGATGCCGGGCTCGGCGACGCGGCCGGACATGTCGGCCGCGACCTGCCATCCGAACACGTCGTCATAGAACGCCTTGGAACGAGCGATGTCGCTCACCGTGACACGCACATGCGCGAAGCCGGAACTCTCGACGATGGCCATGGCAGCACATTACGCGCGGTGCCGCCGAGAAGGGAGCGTTGAGTTCCGGCCTCATCGTGTCCGTTCAGCGACTGCACATCCATCCGGTCATGTGATTGGGTGCCTCAACCTGCCGATACCAGGTAACGGAGAGTCACCGTGACGAATATCTTTGTAGACAGTCCTGCGTCGGAACGCGCCCGTCGCGCGGCACTCTATCGGGGCGATCTGGTCATCCACTCGCCGAGGCCGAGCGCGCTGGCTCTCGCCGAGTTGGCACGCGACGCGCTCGAGGAGGCGTTCGCTCCCTACGACCCTCGCGAGGCTCAGTATCACTTCGACGTGGACGACTACGCGGCGATCCTCGGCCGCGTGAAGCCCGCGTTCATCCACGATCCGCGGTGCAAGTCGCTGATCGCATCACTGATGGCCGAGATTGGCGAAGATCCCGAGCAGACCTACTTCGACGTTCCGAGGCTTCGGTCGGCGACCGCGAAGGGCTATCTGACGACCGGCATCGCGTACGCGTTCCACCCGCACCGCGACACGTGGTATTCGGCGCCGCTCGCGCAGGTGAACTGGTGGTTCCCGGTCTACGACATCGAGCCGGACAACGGGCTGGCCTTCCACCCGCGCTATTTCGATCGGCCGGTGCGCAACAGCTCGGCGACTTACAACTACTACCGGTGGAACGCGCAGAGTCGGGGTACGGCCGCGTCGATGGTCGGCACCGATACGCGCGAACAGCCGAAACCGCTGGACGATGTCGAGCTGGATCCGCAGATCCGCGTCATCGCACCGGTCGGCGGCCTGCTGTCGTTCGCCGGCAACCAGTTGCACTCCAGCGTCCCGAATACCAGTCCGGTGACGCGCTTCAGCATCGACTTCCGCACCGTGAGCATCGCGGATCTAGCCGATCGGATCGGCGCGGTGAACGTCGACTGCGCGTGCACCGGGACGACGCTGCGCGACTTCGTACGGTGTACGACGCTGGAGCGGCTGCCGGACGACGTCATCGCGCCCTACGACGACGACTCGTCGAAGGAATACACGACGTTGGTATACGAGCCGACGACCGACTGAGATCCCGCGTGGCCGAGCGCGCCTTCAGAGCGCGGCTCGGCCGCGTGCCGCTGCGACACGCCGTTCGCTGCTCGTCACAGTTACGCGCAGCGGCGGCCGTCGTGTGTCGGCGACCAGTCACCGCCCTCACGGCTGTCGGCGGTGAGGCCGAACGCGCCCGCGATTGCGAGAGCGACAAAGAACGCGGCGAGAAACAGCAAACCGGACATGGCGTGGACCTCCTGCGACACTTTCCTGTCGTTCGCTCCTGGAGTTCTGCGCCGGTGGCCACCGGTGTACGCATCAATGGTCGCCGCATCCATCCACCCCGAACAGTGGCAGGATTGCCCTTGTTCATCGATTTCCTGCCACGTATCGTAGAGCCATGATGCGGCGGGTGGCCGTGCTGGCCTTTCCAGACGTGGCGATGTTCGAGCTCGGCGTGCTGTGCGAGGTGTTCGGCACCGATCGCACCGCGGACGGATTCCCTGGCTACGACTTCAAGCTCTGCACCACGGACGGTCGGCCCATCCGTACCCGCTCGGGTTTCTCGATTGCGCCGCACGCGGACCTCGCCGCGCTGGCGGACGCCGACCTGGTCGCGGTGCCGGCATTTGCCTCGGCCGGCGACCCAGGTTGTACGCCGACCAATCCGGCCGTGCTCGACGCGCTGCGCGACGCTCACGATCGCGGTGCCTACGTGCTGTCGGTCTGCTCCGGCGCGTTCGCGCTCGGCGAGGCGGGTCTCCTCGATGGACGCCGGTGCACCACACATTGGCGTTACGCGGACGAGCTCGCGCGCCGGTTCCCGCTCGCGGACGTGCGGCCGGATGTGCTCTACGTCGAGGACGGCAACGTCTTCACCAGCGCCGGCACGGCGGCCGGCATCGACCTGTGCCTGCATCTCGTCCGCCGCGTGCACGGCAGCGCGATCGCGACGAAACTCGCGCGCCGCATGGTCGTGCCACCGCACCGCGACGGTGGCCAGTCACAGTACGTGGAGGTGCCGCTGCCGCGCACCGAACGCGCAGTGACCCTGGAGCCGTTGCTGCAGTGGCTGATCGCGAACCTCCATCGGTCGGTGACCGTGGATGACTTGGCCGAACGCGCGCACATGGCACCGCGGACGTTTGCGCGACGATTCCGCGCCGAGACCGGTGTGACACCACACGAATGGATCACCGCGCAACGCGTGCTCCTCGCCCGGCAGTTGCTCGAAGAGACGGATCTGCCGATCGACTCGGTAGCGGCCAAGTCGGGCTTCGGCGACGCGGCGATGCTGCGCCATCACTTCCACCGCCGGGTCGGATCGCCGCCGCACCTCTACCGCCGGACCTTCCGGGGTCGGCGGGCCGCCGCTTAGCGGTGCGCGGATCCGCTCGTTTTGCCGGTCGCCGGCCGGCCCAGTGAGGCATGCTGGCGCCAAGGGTGGGTGCACGCCGATGGAGGCATCGCTCCGCAATGACGGCAATCGATCCGCACGCGGACCTCGAGATCGACGCGACCGACCGGGATCTCGTGGCCAGGCTGCCGCTCGCCAGCGTGGTGGACGGCGAATGGATGCGGCGCTACGACGACCTCGCCCGCGCCATCGAGACGCCGGCGGTTGCCCGGGCGGACGGCGACCGGGCGTGGATCGCCGTGGCCATCCCCATCGACAGCAGCCAGGAACAGGCAGCACATCGCCTCGACGCGGCGCGCGCTCTGATCGGCGAGACGGATGAGGCCAACGCGCGCGCCGATCACTCGACCGCCGCCACCGAAGCGGCGGGTGGGCGAGCGGCGACGCCGGCCGCCAACGGGGTACGCGAGTGGTGGGCGGGTACGCGTCCGGAGAGCCGCTGGCCGATGGGCATCACTATCGCCGCGGCGGCCGGGATCGAGCTGGCGTTGCCGTCCCGGTTCAGCCTCGGCGCGCGGTGGATCGTGCCGGCGATCCAGGTCGCTCTCCTGATCGCGCTAGTGATTGCCGACCACATACGAGTTGCTCATCGCGTGGCGGCGGCGCGCGCCATCACATTGGCGATCGTGGTGGTGTTGGCGGCCGAGGCTGGCGGCGTGACGGCCCGATTGATCGGCGACCTCGTTACGGGCGGTCCGGAAACGAACTCGCCGGAGGAGTTGCTCAGCGTCGGATTCGGCGTCTGGATCTACACCATCATCGCGTTCACATTCGTCTACTGGATCTGCGACAGCGGTGGTGCGACGGCGCGCACGCTCGCGCCGCGTGCCGTACCGGACCTCGCGTTCCCGCAGCACCTCAACCCGGCGGTGTGCGCCAACGGGTGGCGACCGACGTTCCTCGACTATCTGTATCTCGGCTTCACCAACGCGACCGCGTTCAGCCCGACCGACGTCATGCCGCTCGCCCGGTGGGCAAAGTTCGCGATGGCCCTACAGGCGATAATCTCACTGGCAATTCTCGGCCTCGTCATCGCGCGGGCCGTGAACATCCTGAAGTAGCCGTCGCTCGACGGTCAGCGCGTCAGCGGACCGATGAGCTAGCCGCCGTCGACCTAGCCGCCGTCGGCCCGATGGCTGTACGGGCCGGCGCACTGCGTGGCTGGCCGGGCCGGCGCTGGTGCGACGACCGGCGGCTCCGCGAACCGGTAGACGAGGATCGAATCGGCGAGTACGTCCACCGGGCAGTAGTTGCGCAGCCAGGCGAGTTGAGTTCGATTGGCACTGGTGAGCGCCGTTGCGGACACGGCAACCCAGCCGGTCACAGCGCTCGGGTCGGCGCCGACCAGCGGACGCGCTCCCGGAATGTCAGCGACCGACAGCCCACGCGGCCCGAAATACGCGACCCACGGATTGCGGCCCTGGCTCCACGATTGCAACGCGTAGAACCCTTGGCCCCAGTCGATGTTGGAGTCGGTTGCTTCGGCGTACCCGGGCGTGAACGGTGGCGCGGTCGAGGCGATCGAATGCGGGTACGACAGGCCGGTGCTCACCGCGCCGGCGACGAGCAACAGTGATGCCACGGGGACGAGAGCGCGTCGCCACGTTCGCGTGAGGCCTCCGAGCGCGGGCACGATCGCGCCCGCCGCCGCGGTCCACAGAGCCATCACCGGCAGGAGCAGGCGTACCCCGACGTCAAGCGAAGACGCCATCGTGAACCCGGCCAGCACGATCGCCGGCAACGCGACGGCGAGCAGCGCGCGCTGCCGGATCGCGCGACCCAGCCGCCACCACGAGACCAGTCCGGCGACCAGCAGCAGGAGGATCGCGGCCGGATATTTGACGACGAGGCTGACCGGCCAGAACCACCAACGGCTGCCGGTATACGAAACACCCACGAGGTAGCCCGGTATCGCGTTGGTGTTGTACGACGCGAGATACGACAGACCGTCGAGGTACGGCCGCGGCGCGATCACGGTCGGATGCGTGAGTACGGACGGGTCCAGCACGACGTACGACAGCCAGACTCCGGCCCAGACGATGGCCGCGACGAGGCCGCCGTACGCGAACGCTCGCCGTACCCCGGTCTTCCAGTGCACGCCGACGACCACGCCGACGCCCACCAATACAACGAGCGCTCCCGAGATCGACGTGCTTGCGGTGAGCGCCAGTGCCAGGCCGGTCCAGACCAGCGCTCTGGTCGTGCGCAGCCGCAGCCATCGGGCCAGCGCCCAACTGCTCAGCATCACGGCCAGCGTGAACGGGATGTCGGTGCCGTCGAGGTGGCCGATCGCGAGAACGAGCGGCGCGGCGAGCCACAGCAGTCCGGCAAGCGCCCCGGCCAGCGCCCCGAACAGCTCGGCCGCGAGCGCGTAGGCCACGAGAGCCACCGCCACGGTCTCGATGAGCGGCACGATGCGCGCGGCGAACGTGACATCCCGGAGCTTGCCGGCCGCCACCTGTGCTTCGACGAACTCGGTGCTGCATGTACGTTCGTCGTTGCCGGCGCACGACTCGTTCGCCGAAACGACCGGATGCGCGAAGAGCGCCGGCAACGCCGCGAGCGCCTTCGGCAGTGGCGGATGCTCCGCGTTGAAGGCCAGATCCTGATGCAGGACCGCGGCCAGTCCCGAGGCCACGTATACCGGCTCGTCGAACGTCGGCGCGTCGGACCGGGCCTCGCCGAAACCAAGCGCGAGGAAGCCGAACGCAGCCAGCACCAGCAGGGCGAGCGGCCATCGTCGGAGCCATGACCGATGGCCGGCGTCACCGTCCGCGGCAGAACGCGGGTCGCGCGGAACGGTCACGTCGGTGGTCGGGAGCTCAGGCGCCAGATGATCTGGATACCTTACCGGTCGTCGGTGGGCGCGGTCGCAGGCGTGTGCGCGCCGTCGGGGCGTGACTACAGTTCTGCGTACGGGGAGCCGGCCGTACTGCGCTGCCCGAGGAAGCCGCCCGAGGAACTGGAGATCACGTGACGACTGTCGAGGCCGAGCCGGCGACCCGGTCTCGGCGGCGAGCCCGCACCGTGCGCTGGACGGGCACGATCACACTGATCCTGGCGCTGCTGTTCGGTGTGCCATACGTGATGCTCGTCGTGTCGGGACAAGCCTGGCCGGTGATCGTCGTCGTGATCGCGACGATCGTTTTCGCCGGAGTGCTCGCCGCCTTCCCGTGGCTGATGTTCCGTGGTCACGGCCGCGGGCGTGACGGTCTCGCAATCGCCGGCGACACGGTCCTGGGCGTCATCTGGGTGCTGTTCAGCTGGTCAATCCTCGGCATCGTGGCTCGCATCGTGCTGTTTGCCGCCGGCGTTTCCGACCCGGCCGGCGCTCGGATCGTGGCCGGAGCCATCGTCGGTGTCACGGTGATCTTGCTCGCATGGGGCTACTGGGAGGCGATGCGGGTGCCGCGCGTGCGGACGGCAGACGTCCGGATCGACGGCCTCGGGACGGGCCTCGACGGCGTACGCGTCGTCGTGCTGACCGACACCCACTACGGACCGATCGATCGGGCGCGGTGGTCGGCCCGCGTCACCGAGGTGGTCAACGCCCTCGACGCCGATGTCGTCTGCCACACCGGGGACATTGCGGACGGCAGCGTGGCGCGGCGACGCGAACAGGCTGCGCCGCTCGGTTTGATCCGGGCTAAGCTCGCGCGCGCTTACGTGACCGGCAACCACGAATACTTCGGCGAGCCGCAAGGCTGGCTCGACCATATGCAGGAACTCGGCTGGCAACCGTTGCACAATCGGCACATCGTCGTCGAACGTGACGGCGCCACGCTGACGATCGCCGGCGTGGATGACCGTACCGCGCAAGGATCTGGCCTTAGCGGGCACGGCGCGGACCATGCCGCGGCCTTGGTCGGCGCGGACCCTGATGCTCCCGTCTTGCTGCTGGCGCACCAACCGAAGCAGATCGACGGCGCCGTGGCGCACGGCGTCGACCTCCAAGTCTCCGGACACACGCATGGCGGCCAGATCTGGCCGTTCCACTACCTTGTGCGCACCGACCAACCAGTGGTCGCCGGACTCAGCCGGCATGGCGCGCGGACGCAGCTCTACACAAGCCGGGGGACCGGATTCTGGGGGCCGCCGTTCCGCGTCTTCGCGCCGAGCGAGATCTCGCTGCTGACGCTGCGCGCGGACTAGCCGGTGGCGGCCAGTGACGCAGCACAGCGCACCCTCATTCGACGAGGCTTCGCGCTCGAATACGTCACGCTCGGCTGGAACGTCATCGGCATTGTCGTGCTCGCCATTGCGGCGGTGTCCGCACGATCCGTGGCGCTCGCCGGATTCGGCCTTGACTCGCTGATTGAGATCGGCGCCTCGGCAGTGGTGATCTGGGAGTTGAGCGGCAGCGCCACTGGCACTGGCACCGGCACGGGCAGCGGCGCGGAGCGACGCCAGCGCGCCATGCGCCTGATTGGGATTGGCTTCGCGGCGCTCGCGGCATATCTGCTCGTACAGTCGTCGCTCGTGTTGGCCAGCGGCTTCCGGCCGCACCATTCGCCGCTCGGCATCACGTGGACCGCGCTCACCGCGGTCGCCATGTTCGCGCTCGCCTGGGGCAAGGCGCGCACCGGCGCAGACCTTGGCAACCCGGTCCTGCAGACCGAAGGCCGTGTCACGCTCATCGACGGCCTTCTCGCCGTCGCGGTACTCGCCGGGTTGCTGTGCAACGCCACGATCGGTTGGTGGTGGGCGGATCCAGCTGCCGGGTACGTCCTCGTCTACTACGCCGCCCGCGAAGTCAGGCAGATCTTCGCGCGCGAGCACTAGTCGGCGTGCGCTTCACCGGCGCGTACGCGGGTCCCGTCCTCTGGTTGAATGGCGCAATGCAGGCCAACCGCTCCATCCCAACCGCGACCGTGGTGCCGGTGCTGGTCTATCCGGACGTCCGCGAGGCGGTGGCATGGCTGTCCGCCGCGTTCGGCTTCGCCGAGCGGGTGCGGATCGGCGAGAATCACCGCGCGCAGCTCCGGTTCGGCGACGGCGCACTCATCGTGGCGGACGTCCGCGGCGACCGACGGCCACCGCGCGCTGGTGAGTCGACAAACTCGGTCTTGGTACGAGTAGCCGACGCACGCGATCATTGCGAGCGCGCTCGTGCACACGGCGCTCGGATCCGCATGGAGCCGACCGACTTCGAGTATGGCGAACGGCAATACAGTGCCGAGGACTTCGCGGGTCACCATTGGACGTTCTCGGAGACGCTGGCCGATGTCGCGCCGGAGGAGTGGGGCGGCGAGTCGGTCGCCTCGGATTGAGCGTGGCACGCGTGGCAGCGCCCTCCCGCAGAGTTCCCGAGAGGGCGCTTGTGATTGCCGTGCGCGGTTCCGGGTGCCTACCACCCACCGGCGAGCTGCCGGGTGGCGGCGTTCAGCCGGTTCCATAGATTGATCATCGCGATAGCCATCACCAGACCGGCGAGCTCCGTTTCGGTGTAGTGATCGGCAGCCTCGTTCCAGATGTCATCGGAGACTGCGTCGCCGGTGTCGGCCAGGCGGGTGGTCGCCTCGGTCAGCGCGAGGGCCGCGCGCTCGGCGTCGGTGAAATACTCCGTCTCACGCCAGGCCGCCACCGAGAACAACCGCTCGTCGCTTTGGCCCTGCTCGCGTAGGTCCGTGGCGTGCATGCCGACGCACACACTGCATCCGTTGATCTGGCTGGCTCGCAGCGCCACGAGATCGACCGTGACCTTGGGCAGGCCGGCCTGCTCCACGGCCTTGCTCAGGTTCATCAGCGCCGGCATCGCCTCCGTCAAGACGATGGCCGGGTGCTTCATGCGTGCTTCCACTGGTCTCTCCTTACGACGTCACATCGTGGACGTCGATATGACGACGTCGAGCGGTGTGAGGTGACCCGGTTCCGGGTGACGCGCATCACCGGTCAGTCGGCGAAGTCGGCCACGTCAAGCTCGGACAGTCGGTCCGGATCGGAAAGGATGTCGATCGCGACGATCCGGCCGTCGGCGACTGTGAAGCTCATCAGCGAGAACAGCTGCCCGTTGATCCTGTTGACCAGCCCGGCGGCACCGTTGACCAGCACCGGACGCGTGACTAGCGCGCCGGTGGCGGCGCGGCGGAACGCCGACGCCTGCGTGGCGACAACGCTTGCGCCACGGATGACCTGCAGACCGCCGGTCAGTGCTCCGCCGTCCACGCGCAGCACCACGTCGGGATCGAGGATGGCGACCAGTGCGTCGAAGTCGCCACCGCGGGCCGCGGTCTCGAACGCATCCACCACCCGACGCTGCCCGGCTAGATCGGGGTCGGGGCTCGGTGTCGCGGTACGAACTCGCTGCCGCGCGCGACTCGCGAGCTTCTTGGCCGTCATGGGCGTTCGGTCCACGATCGGAGCGATCTGCTCGAACGGCAGGCCGAAGATGTCATGCAGCACGAACGCCAACCGTTCCGCTGGTGTCAGGGATTCCAGCACCACCTGAAGCGCCAGCCCCACCGAATCGGCGAGCAGCACCTCCTGCTCGGGGTCGAGACTGCCGTCCCGGCTAACGACTGGGTCCGGCATTCGCGCGTCCAGCGACTCCTCGCGTCGCCGCGTACGGGCGCGGAGCATGTCGAGGCACACTCGACCGACAACCGTGGTCAGCCAACCGCCGAGATTGCCAATGTCGCCGCTATCCGAGCGCGCCAACCGAAGCCACGCCTCTTGTACGGCGTCGTCGGCTTCCGTCAACGAACCGAGCATGCGGTAGGCGACCGCCTTCAAGTGAGGCCGGTAGCCCTCGAATTCGTCGGCCAGAAAGTCATGACGCGTCACGGTTACGTTCCCCTTCGTCAGGCGACACTCACCGATGACGGATCAAACCCGCAAAAGGTGACACGTCTCGACGTGATTCGCCGCACGTACCCGTCGGTCTGCCGTGTTTGGCGCACCCGGACATACCCTCGCACCCACCCTTCCTGGCTGCGCACCGGCCGTTTTGTGCCAGGTGAGCGACCCCATCGGTCAATCTCTGCGGTTTGAGGTCTTATGCCGCCGTCTGGTGCCACATAGGCTGCGCACAACGCGGGCACAGACCCCCTAGCCCGCCGCAGCCCCGGAGGTTCCGCATGTCGGTCACACGACGCGCAGTGATACGGCGGCCGGCCTTCATCGCCTTAGCCGCGACGACAGGTTTGGCGCTGACGATCTTGGCGACCGGCTCTACGCTGGCCGCGCCGAACCCTGACGCATCGTCCGCCTCGTCCACTCTCTACTTGGTCCAATTCACCGGCAACCCGCTGGCCACCTACACGGGTGGCGTGTCGGGCTTCGCCGCGACGAAGCCCGCTAAGGGCCACCGCATCAACACGCACACCGCGAACGCCACCGGCTACAGCCGGTATCTTGCCAACCACCAGCACACCGTGCTCTCGTCGGCCGGCGTTTCCGCCTCGAGCGTGGTCTACACGTACACCACCGTGGTCAACGGCGCGGCCGTGAAGCTGACCGCTGTTCAGGCGGCCAAGCTTGCCCACGCGCCCGGTGTTTCCATGATCCAGAAGAACACGATCCAGTCGATACAGACGACTCCGCAGCCGCCGACGCCCGCGTTCCTCGGCCTCACCGGTGCGAACGGCGTGTGGAACAAGCAGTTCGGCGATCAGTCGCACGCCGGCGAGGGTGTCATCGTCGCCGATATCGACACCGGCTTCTGGCCGGAGAACCCGAGCTTCGCCCCGCTGTCCGAACCACGGCCCGACGCCGCGACGATCGCCGCGAAGTTCCACGGTGTCTGTGACACCTCCGGCGAGTCTCCAGTTACCTGCAACAACAAGGTGATCGGCGCGCGCTTCTACGACGCGGCCGGACTGTCGACCAGCAACCCCGGCGAATTCACCTCGCCGCGTGACTACGACGGACACGGCTCGCACACCGCGTCCACCGCGGCCGGTGACCCCGTCGAGGCGGTCATCAACGGCAACGACGTCGGCCCGCTGTCCGGCATGGCCCCGGCCGCGCGCCTGTCGATCTACAAGGTCCTCTACGAAAACGCCGCCAACACGACGGCCCAGGGCAGCACCGCCGACATCGTGGCCGCGGTCAACGACGCCATCAACGACGGGGTTGACGTAATCAACTTCTCGGTCGGCGACAACGTCGACACGTTCGGCGCCGAGGAACTGGCGTTCCTCAACGCCGCGGCGGCGGGTGTGTTCGTCTCAGCGGCGGCCGGCAACGCCGGTCCGGGCGCGTCGACGGTCGACAACGCCATGCCGTGGGAGACCACGGTTGCCGCGGGTACGTATGACCAGAGTTTCCCGAACACCGTGACGCTCGGGAACGGCGCTGTGTTCAATGGCGTCGGTCGCGAGTCGGCGGCCGGCCCGGCGCCGCTGATCGATTCGGTTGACGCCGGACTCGCCTCCGCCGACCCGACCGAGGTCGAGTTGTGCTTCTCCGGCACTCTCGACCCGGCGAAGGTGGCCGGAAAGATTGTGCTCTGCCTGCGCGGCGTCAACGCCCGCGTCGACAAGAGCAACGCGGTCAACCTCGCTGGCGGTGCCGGCATGATCCTCTACAACGCGACGGATGCACAGGAGTTCGACGACGACTTCCACTTCGTCCCGACCGTCCACATCAACAACACCGACGGCCTTGCGATCAAGTCGTACATCCACTCCACCGCGAACCCGACCGCTGCGCTCGGCGCTGGCGTGCCAGTGCGGGTCGAGGCACCGGTCGTGGCCGGCTTCTCGTCGGCGGGTCCGTCCCTCTTCAGCGGCGGTGACCTGGGCAAGCCCGACATCATGGCACCCGGCGTCGACATGGTAGCGGCGGTGTCCCCGCAAAACCACGCCGGCAACCTGTGGGACAGCGAGTCCGGTACGTCCATGGCGACCCCGCACATCGCCGGCGTCGCCGCACTGCTCATGTCCAAGCATCCGGACTGGTCGCCGATGGAGGTCAAGTCGGCGATGATGACCACGGCCAACCCGTTCGACAACGACGGCAACCCGATCCAGCGAGCCGGGGTCAACGCGACCACGTTCGACATGGGTTCCGGCGAGGTCACCCCGGCGCCGGCATTCGACCCGGGCCTGGTCTACGACAGTGACATCGTGGACTGGTTGCAGTACAGCTGCGGCGTGGGCGTGCACCTGTTCACCAGTAGTGGTGACGTGTGCGACCAGGTCGGCTCGATCCAGGCCAATCAGCTTAACTACGCGTCGATCGCGGCCGGTGCGCTGCCGGGCGCGGAGACCATCACGCGTACGGTCACCAACGTCGACGACAAGTCCGACAACTACAAAGTGAAGATCACGAATCCGACCGGCTACAAGGTCACCGTGAAGCCGGACCACATCGTGATTAAGCCTGGTAAGTCGGCGACGTACACCGTCACGATCACCCGGACGACCGCGCCCCTCGGGGCGTACGCGTTCGGTCAGATCGTCTGGACGGACCAGCGTGGCCACGCGGTCCGCAGTCCGATCTCGGTCCAGGGCGTCGCGCTCGCCGCGCCGCCCACGTTCGCCGGGACCGGTGGCAGCGGCTCGCAGGCGCTGGCGCTCGCCGCGGGCTACACCGGCACGCTCACCACGAGCGTGGCGGGCCTGGCTCAGTCCAGCGTGACCAGCCTGCCGCTGGTCGTCGACGACGCCCACCCGTTCAACCCGAACGCGCCGGCGACGTCGGATGCCACTGGAAGGGTCGACGTCACCATCCCCGCCGGTACGCCGTTGGCGAGGTTCGCCACCTTCGGCGCTGACTACGCGGCCGGGACTGACATCGACATCTTCGTGTACAAGAAGAACGCCAACAACAGTTTGTCGTTCGTCGGCCAGAGTGCCGGGTCGAGTGCGACGGAGACGGTAACGCTGGGCAACCCAAGCGGCAACTACGTCATGTTCGTCAACGCATTCGCGGCCACCAGCGGGTCGGTGACGGCGCTGGCGAACGTGTTCGTGGTGCCGAACAGCGCGGTCGGCAATCTGACGGCCACACCGACCTCGCAGTCGGTGACGTCGGGTCAGGCCGCCACGGTCACGCTGTCGTGGACTGGCCTCGCGGCCGGTCACTTCCTCGGTGTCGTGACCTACGGCAACGGGACCAGTACGGTCGGATCCACGCTGGTGTCGATCGACAACTAGGAACCGCAACGACAAAGCCGGGCCCGGCCACCTGCCACGGTGGTCGGGCCCGACCTTGTCATGCGCTCGCCCGCCGCCCGATGTCGGGCGCTGGCAAAGCGCCGTTACGGTGCCGTCACCACTACCGGAGACCCGTAGTCGTGATAGGACACCGTGACCATCGTGGACACCGCGTTCCCGGGTACGGCGTTGGTGAACTCCACGGACAGGATGCGACGCGTAGCCACTTCGACCGTTGCCGTGCCGCCATAGGTCAGCGTGCTGAGGTCATGGCGATCGACGGTCACGAACCGCCACGTGTCGACGCCATTGCTTCGGCCGACGTACGTCGTCTTGCCGTCCGACGTCAGCTCGTCTACCAGTCGGGCGGGATCAAGGTAGTGCAACGCGTTCGTACCAGTGCCGCTCTGGAAGCACGGCGACGTCGTCCGGTCCCATTGGCCGCCATGATTGACCCAGCAGATGCCGTCGAAAATGCGTTGCTCCGCGAAGTTACCGTCGCCGTCGTCGCGCAGGAATGCGTTACCAGTGGTGGCGTCGTAGCCGCCGTCCAATGTGATCGTCGGCGCCGTGTCGGCGGGCCCAGATCGCAGGGTCAACTGATAGCTGAGCTGATCCGAGATCTGCGCGGCGACGGCGAGCGACACGGGGTGTGCCGCCGCCGGAGTCGGCCGCCCGATCCCCAGGCCCTGGGCAACGGCGAGCGCCGTAGCCACCGACATGGTCAATGCCACGCCGGCCGTCGTCGCCCTCTTGGTCCGCACGCGACGCCGGCCGCGCAGGATGAGCTCATCGATCGGCGGTACGGGTTCGGCATCGGCTTCCGCGAGCGCACGGAGGCGGGTGGAAAGGTCAGAAGTCATCGGGGAAACGCCCCTTCCGCTTTGGACGCCGGCAGCAGCTGACGCAGACGAGTCAGGGCTCGGGCGTGTTGGCTCTTGACGGTGCCAACGGAGCAGTCGAGCGCCTCGGCCACGGCCTTCTCGCTGAGGTCCTCGTAGTGCCGCAACACGACCACCGCCCGTTGGTGCCAGGGCAGCGCGAGCAACGCCTCGCGCAACTCCGGATCGGGCGAGCCGGTGTCCGGGCCGAACCGGTCGGGTACGACGTCGACCAGCCGCTCCCGCCCGTGTCGCCGCCACCGACTGACGTTGCCGTTGACCAGCATTCGCCGGAGGTACGCGTGCGGATCACCGACCGACGACACCCGCGGCCAGTGCGTGTAGAGCCGGACGAGGCTGTCCTGCAAGAGCTCCTCGGCGACATGCCAGTCGCCGGTCAGCAGTCGCGCCAGCCGGAGATACGGCACCCAGACCGCGGCCACGAAGTTCGCGTACTCGCGGTCGTGGCGCGAGCGGTCATCCGTTGTCATGCCAGCCACACGTACCCGCTCGGCGAAAGGTTGTCACCGACGAGGCCTCTCGCGAAGTTCGTCGCACACCGAGCATCGCGCGCGCGGCAGGGGAGACGCGATGCGGCGTACCTCGGGGCGGTAGATCAGTGCAGGGTGCTCCGGGTGGAGGTCATCGAGCCTTCGACCGTATCGATCGCAGCACGCGGTGCAGGCGGCGAGGCGCCTTGGCCAGGGCCGCGCGCCAATCCGCCAGCATCTCGGCCAGGTCTTCGAACAGGTAGGACTTCTCCCCGGGTACGCTGCCCCACGCGACACCGCGAACCCGCTGGCTCCCGTCTCGCGAGACGTTGCGCCATGGCCGACGCGGCACCGGTTTTCGGTTTCCGTCTGTGATCTCGACGGTGACCCGCCACCGATTGCTCGGGTTGGCCCAGGCCGAGGGCAGCACGGGCCGCCAACCGGCCGCGATGGCCCGGGCGATCTCATCCGCGTCGTCGCCAGCGACCCCGCTGAAGTCGATGCCATCCAGATCCCTGTCGGGGGCGTAGCCGGTTTTTCGTGTCGTGTGTTCCGTACCCGGATCGGGGCCGCCCTCGTACTCGACCACAGTGAACCTGAAGTTGATCCGATTCCGGTCCACGACGGCCGCCGATCAGTGCACTGACAGCAAAGAAACGAGCCAAAGCACCAGCAGGACCATGGCCACCATGACAAACACGTTCAGGCCACGAGAAGTGACGACGCCTCCGGCGACCAGTTGGTTGAAGTCGGGCCGCTCGGCGTGATAGATGACCTCGATCGGTTCACCCGATTGATAGATCCGGTTGGCGCTGCCCGAGCCGTTGTACTCCCGGCCGCCCACCGCGAACCGGTACGTAATGTCATGGTGAGTCATATCGTCGGTCCATTGCCGATACGACGTCACCGTCGCTCTCGCCCATACGCCATGGCTCTCCAGCCGTCCTCGGACAACGAGGGCCCGCGCCGCCAGCAAAAAGATTGCCGTGGGCATCGCGAGCGTGATCCAGAGCAAGGTTCGCAATGCGTACTCCTTGGCGCAGCACCGGGTGTCTTTATAGCCGCACATCGATTCTCGGCTTCCGCCAGCACCTCGTCAATGGCGACGGGTCGAGCCGGAAACGAGTCCTGCCAGCGATGTTCCTCGGGCAACGCCGAGATGAGACACGACGCGGACACTCCCAGCATCCGCGCACGCGGCGGCGTGGCGGATCGCGGATAGGCTAGTTGATCGTGAGCCGTCGCCGCGATCGAGAATTCGCGCAACGACTCCATTCTGGCCAGGCGGTCGTCGCCGAGATCTGGCATGGCGATCCGGTCCGGCTGGTCGCGAACAACGAGGTCGTGCCGACCGTCTTCGTTCCGGCGAACGATGCGCTGGGCTTCGTGATGCTCGTGGCCATCGCCGAACTGGCCGCCTTTGTTTCGCTGCGGTCGATATCGCACCGTCGCCTCCGCTACGTTCTCGGCTACCGGCCGCACTTGACGTCAGACACGATCATCCGTGGCTCGGTGGGCATTGCGATCTTCGCTGTCCTGCTGGCCGGGATGTTGTTGCTCGCGGTTGGCGCAGCGTCGGCCGGCGTGGCAACGGTCGGGGCAGGAATCGCCGTACTGATCTACACCGTTGTGGTCCCCCAAGTGTGGCCACGCATGTTCGATCGCGCGACGACGGTCTTGGAAGGGTTCATGAACCCGCCGATGCGGCGCGCGACTCCACCCGCCGAAGCGCAGTAAGCCGGGCGAGTCCCATCCGCGCCATGGCCTGCGCGCACTGTTGCTGCGCGGCAACGGTCAACGTGATGGGTAGCATTGCGACTCATGCCGGCGAAGCCGCGGTATCCGACCGACCACGAGCCACGGATCGATGTGCGCAGTGCGTTGGGGCACTTCGAAGACTTCGCCGCGGTCGTCGGCACGCGACGGCCTGACGCCGGGGGCTGCTGGTGCATGGCCTACCGGGACAGCCGTACGGCCGGTCCCGAGCGGCCCGAATACATGCGGCGCGAGTGCGCCACCGATCCGGGGCCTGGCGTGCTCGTCTACGTGGACGACGTCGTGGCGGGTTGGTGCTCCATCGCGCCACGGACGAGCTACCGGCGCCTCCTCAACTCGCGCACCATCCCCATCCTCGATGACCGCGACGCTTGGATCGCCGTCTGTTTCGTCGTCCGCGGCGGATACCGCAAGCACGGATTGATGCATCATCTGCTCGCTGGCGCGGTGGAGCATGCGGCCGACCACGGCGCCGAGGTCGTCGAGGGCTACCCGGTCGACGTCGGCGATCGGGTTGACCTCATCTCCGGCTATGTAGGAACGGTCGACCTATTCGAGCGAGCCGGATTCGTACGAGCGGCACCCACCACCGCTCGCAGCGGAGGTCAGCCGCGCTGGGTCATGCGCAAGGTGCTGCGCTGAGCGTTGGTGGGCGTGTCGTATGTGGCCCGTAGCGTGCCACGTGCATGTCCGCCGACAGACCGGAACAAAGTCATAGCAGCCACTCGCTGTCGCGCGACTCTCGTGGAGATCATCATCGTCGCCCGTGCCCCGCGTCCTAAACAAAACTTGACCGAAGGGAGTAAAGACATGACCAACTCGGACGAACCTCAGATCCTCAGGGGTCTTCGTACACTCCCCGAATCAGAGCGAACGCGGTCGGGTGAGCGTCGTGGGTCGCGCAGTCAACGTTGCCTGCGAAGGGGTCGAGAGTGTTCCAGCGGAGTTCCGCCCGGCGTTCGCGCCCGAAGAACAATCTCCCCTGTGATCGTCGGGTAAGGCAGTTTGACGGATCGTCGGTCCTGCGAACGTTGCCGGGCAACTGCAATGCCTAGCCCGAATGTTGCAGTCCAGCTCAGGGGCGTCCGGAAGACGTTCGGAGACGTACACGCGGTCCGCGGTCTCGACCTGTACATCGCCCACGGCGAGTTCTTCGCAATGCTCGGCCCATCGGGATCCGGCAAGACGACCGTGCTGCGAATGATCGCCGGGTTCGAGGTGCCGGACGAGGGCCGGGTGCTGCTCGACGGGCAGGACGTCACCGAGCGGCCGCCGTTCGAACGCGACGTCAATACCGTTTTCCAGGACTATGCACTCTTCCCCCACATGTCTGTGGTGCAAAACATCGCCTATGGATTGCGCGTCAAGGGCGTTGGCAAAGCCGAGCGCACGGCAAGGGCGGCGCAGGCGCTGGCCCAGGTGCAACTCGATGGGTATGGCAGCCGGCGGCCGGACCAACTCTCCGGTGGGCAGCGGCAGCGGGTCGCGCTCGCTCGCGCGCTCGTCAACCGGCCGAAGGTGCTGCTGCTCGACGAGCCGCTCGGTGCCCTGGATCTGAAACTGCGTCAGCAAATGCAAGTCGAGCTCAAGGCCATTCAGCGCGATGTCGGCATCACATTCATCTTCGTGACGCACGACCAGGAAGAGGCGCTGACGATGAGTGATCGGATCGCCGTCTTCAACCACGGAGTTGTCGAGCAGGTGGGCACCTCGACAGATGTGTACGAGCAGCCTGCGTCGCCCTTCGTAGCCGGATTCGTCGGGACGACCAACCTGATCGAGGGTGCGGCGGCGGAACGGATGTTTGGGTCCGCGGGAACGTGGAGCATCCGTCCGGAGCGACTGCATGTCGCCCAGGCTGGGGTTACTCCGAGCGCTGACGACAAGGTCATCGACGGCGTCGTGCGTGAGGTCGTTTACCTCGGCGCGTCACTGCGGTTGGTCGTCGATGTTGGACAGCACACAACACTTGTCGCGACCGAGCCGTCGCAAGCCGCCGAGACCGACCTCGATGCCTGGGTGGAGCGGAAGGTTCGTCTGATCTGGCGGACGCAGGACGCCCGCCGCATCGACAGCGTCGACAGCGTCGACACTCCTCACCCGGTTTCGGAAACCACATCTACCAACGGCAGCACTGGAGGACAGGGATGAATCGAAAGCGAGTGCTGGCCGTTCTCGCGGCCACCAGCCTCTTCGCGCTGGTGGGCTGTGGCAGCGCGTCCGGCACGGGCGGCAGCGGTCCGGGTGGCCGCGCGACTCCGCCCAACGAGAAAATGATGACCGCTCTCGGCAGCGGCGAGGGTCAGGTGAATGTGATCGCCTGGGCTGGCTACGCCGAGGATGGCTCAGATGACCCCACGGTTGACTGGGTGCACCCCTTCGAGAGTCAGACCGGCTGCAAGGTCAACGTGAAGATCGCCAACACGTCCGACGAGATGGTGCAGCTCATGCACACCGGTCAGTACGACGTGGTATCGGCGTCCGGTGACGCGACCCTGCGCCTGGTGTATGGCGGCGACGTTGCACCCGTCAACACCAGCCTTGTGCCCAACTACGCCACGATCTTCTCGTTCCTCAAGGACCGGGCGTGGAACTCAGTCAAGGTCAACGGCAAGAGCCAGATGTACGGCATCCCGCACGGCTGGGGCGCGAACCTTCTGATGTGGAACACCAAGACCGTGACGCCGGCCCCGACCTCGTGGGGTGCGGTGTTCGACGCCAACTCGCCGTACAAGGGGAAGGTGACGGCGTACGACTCACCGATCTACATCGCCGACGCCGCGCTCTACTTGATGAAGTCTCAGCCGGCGCTGGGCATCAAGGATCCGTACTCGCTCGACCAGAAGCAGTTCGACGCGGCCGTCGCGCTGCTGAAGACTCAGCGGACGCTGGTTGGCGAGTATTGGTCGGACTACACGAAGGAGGTCCAGGCTTTCGAGTCTGGTACGTCGGTGATCGGCACAACGTGGCAGGTCATCGCAAACCTGATCCAGGGCGACAAGAAGGCTGACGTTGAGGCGATCGTGCCGACCGAGGGTTCTACCGGCTGGTCGGACACGTGGATGATCAGCTCCAAGTCGCAGCACCCAAATTGCGCGTACATGTGGATGAACTGGATCGTGTCGCCGAAGGTCAACGCGGAGGTCGCCAACTGGTTCGGCGAGGCCCCTGCTCAAGAGTTGGCGTGCCAGCAGCCCGACATGGCTAGCGTCTGTCAGACGTACCACGCGGCGGACCAGGCTTACTCGAACAACATCTGGTACTGGACGACACCAACGACCGACTGCCTTGACGGCCGCACCAATGTCAAGTGCGTGCCGTATTCGCAGTGGACGCAGGCCTGGACCGAGATTAAGGGCTGACGACGAACAGCGGGTCTAGATCATGAGCGTGGCGGCGAGTAGACCGACGGCGAAGGCTATCGGCCATCCACGGCTTCGACTACTGGGATTGCTGTCGTTGCCGGGGCTGTGGCTTGTGGTGGCCTACCTCGGTTCGCTCGCCGCCATGTTCGCGACCGCCTTTTGGACCACGGACGACTTCACCGGCAACATTGTCCGGACATTCACGACGACTAACTTCAGCACGCTGATCCACGAGTCGGTGTACTGGCACATCGCCCTACGTTCGTTGGGTGTGGCTGCGGCGGTCACGGTCGTGGACGCATGCATTGCGTTCCCGATCGCGTTTTACATGGCTAAGGTCGCCCGGCCGCGGGTGAGGCAGGCCATGGTTGTACTCGTCCTGACGCCACTATGGGCCAGCTACCTCGTGAAGGCGTACGCGTGGCGAGTAATGCTGGGCGACAACGGAGTGATCGGCTGGGCGCTGCGCCCGATCGGCCTCCACGGACCCGGGTACGGTCTGCTCGCGACCACGATCACGCTGGCCTACCTTTGGCTGCCGTACATGATTCTGCCGATCTACGCGGGATTAGAGCGAGTTCCGGACTCCCTTCTGGAGGCGTCCAGTGATCTCGGGGCATCTGCTGGCCGCACTCTCCGGTCGATCGTCCTGCCGCTGGCCTACCCAGCGATCGTGGCTGGGTCGATCTTCACGTTCTCACTCAGTCTCGGTGACTACATCGCGGTCAAAATCGTGGGTGGTGCGTCGCAGCTGTTTGCCAATGTCATTTACGACAATGTCATCACCGCGGATAACCTTCCGTTCGCCGCGGCCGCAGCGACGTTCCCCGTCGTGGTCATGGTCGTCTACCTAGTCCTTGTGCGCCGCACCGGCGCACTGGACAACCTCTGAGCGCGCCATGGTTCTTTCGAAACGCGCGCGATTTCTGCTGCGGCTCTTTGTGGTCGTCGGCCTCGCACTGATCTACATTCCGCTGCTGGTGGTCCTGATCAACAGCGTCAACCCATCCCGCACGTTCGGCTGGCCGCCATCCGGCATCACCTTTGTATGGTGGCAGAAGGCGATTGACAGCCAGGGCATGCTGACTGCACTTTGGACCAGCGTGAAGGCCGGGCTCGGAGCAACGGCTGTCGCGCTGGTGTTGGGCTCGATGGCAGCGTTTGCGGTAGCGCGTTTCCGGTTCTTCGGCCGCGACGCGGTCAGCCTTTTCGTGATCCTGCCGATCGCGCTTCCCGGTGTCATCACAGGCATTGCGCTAAACAACGCGTTTCTCTCGATTCTGGGCCCGTTTGGCGGCCACCTGGGACTGGCAACGGTGATCGTCGGACACGCGACGTTCTGCATCGTCGTGGTCTATAACAACGTGCTCGCGCGGCTGCGTCGTACGGGCACGTCGCTTGAGGAAGCTTCGGCCGATCTAGGCGCGCGGCCGGTGCAGACCTTCCGTCTAGTGACGCTTCCGGCCGTCAGGTCAGCACTGTTCGCGGGGGGTCTGCTGGCCTTCGCGTTGTCGTTCGACGAGATCATTGTCACGACCTTCACCGCCGGCCCGGGCATTCAGACGCTGCCGGTGTGGATCTTCGGCAACCTGTTCCGTCCCAACCAGGCACCCATCGTCAACGTCGTCGCGGCCGCATTGATCGTCGTGTCGTTCCTGCCGGTATGGCTGGCGCAGCGTCTCGGCGGTGGCGGGACTGCAGGCGGTCGCCTTTAGTCGCCGCCGGCTGCCGACGGGTCGTCTCTAGGGTCGCCGCAGACCGTCGCCGACGGT
>DASTMZ010000086.1:0-18813 GCA_035713725.1 Micromonosporaceae bacterium | reverse complement strand
ATTCGGCAAGCTCAGCGCGTGACATCGAGGCATCGCCGATCGTCACCGCGTCCGGCCGGTCGTATACATCGGTGCCAGCCGCCGCGTCGCGAAGCGCCGTCAGTGGATGCACACGCTCAGGTTAGGCCGACCGAGTAGGCCTGATAGTGTCGGTGTCGCTGGAGAAGTTCGATCGAGGAGGCATCGCATGGCGGAGCGCCTAGACGGGACCGTTGCACTGGTGACCGGCGCGTCCAGTGGCATCGGCGAGGCGACCGCCGTGGCGCTCGCCGCCCAGGGTTCGGCCGTCGCACTGGCGGCGCGGCGCGTCGAGCGGCTCGACGCATTGGCCGCGAAGATTCGGTCGGATGGCGGGCGTGCGCTGGTGATCCAGGCCGACGTGACCGACGAGGCGCAAGCGCGCAGTGCGGTCGAACGTACGGTGACCGAACTCGGCCGTCTCGACACGCTCGTCAACAACGCAGGCGTGATGTTGCTCGGCCCGGCCGTCGGTGCGCCGCTGCAAGAGTGGCAGCGCATGGTCGACCTCAACGTGCTCGGCCTCCTCTACTGCTCGCACGCGGCGTTGCCGCATCTGCTCGCGGCCGCCGAGGACTCGCCGCGTGGCGTGGCGGACATGGTGAACATCAGCTCGGTGGCCGGTCGCGTTGCGCGCAACGGCAGCGCGGTTTACAACGCGACGAAGCATGGCGTCGGTGCGTTCAGCGAGGCGCTCCGGCAGGAGATCACCCGGCGCTACGTACGGGTGTCGTTGGTGGAGCCGGGCGGCACCGACACCGAGCTTGCCGGCCACAACCGTCCCGAGGTGCTCGAGTCGATCCGTACCCGGTTCGCCACCATAGAACGCTTGCAGGCGCCGGACATCGCTGACGCGGTGACGTACATCGTGACGCGGCCGCGACACATGTCGGTCAACGAGATCCTGATCCGTCCGACGCAACAGGATCAGTAGTGTCGCAACCGTCGGTCCCCGACGACGGGGACTCGTCCGACCGGGGCGAAGCGGCGGTGCGAGTGAGCACCGTCGAGCTGTTCTTCGACCTCGTGTTCGTCTTCACGATCACTCAGCTCACCGCCGTATTGGTGGCGGACACGTCGGTCGTCGCCGTCGTACAGGTGCTGCTGATGCTCGGCGTTATCTGGTGGATGTACGGCGGGTACGCCTGGCTCACCAACGCTGTCGTCCCGAGCAACACGATGCGACGCGGCCTGCTCGTGGTTGGTATGGCCGGCTTCCTCACGATGGCGTTGGCGATCCCACACGCGTTCGGTGCGACGGGTTGGGCATTCGGGATCGGCTACTTCGTCGTGAATCTCGTGCATACCGGGCTGTTCCTGCTGTCCGCCGGTTCGGGCGCGGTGCGAGCGATGCGTTTCCTGGGTCCGCTGAACATGCTCACCGCCACGCTCGTGTTGGTCGGCGGGTTCACGCCGACACCCTGGCGCTACGCGTTGTGGGCGGTCGCACTCGCTGTCGAGATCGCCACGCCCTACCTGTCGCCGATCGGCGGTTTCACGGTCTCGGCCGGACACTTCGTCGAGCGGCACGGCTTAGTCATCATCGTGGCGCTGGGCGAGTCGGTCGTCGCGATCGGCGTTGGCGCGGCCGGTTTGCACCTCGACCTCGGTGTGCTCGCCGTCGTGATCTCCGGACTGATCGTGGCGTATTTTCTCTACTGGACATATTTCGGTGGCGACGAGGTGCGCGCCGAGCACGCGCTCGACTCCATCACGGATCGGCACCGGCGCGCCCGGGTGGCACTACAGGCGTACGGATACGCCCACTACCCGATGCTCGCCGGCATCGTCGCGGTCGCCGCCGGCGTGAAGAAGGCGATCGGGCACGCGTACGGTCACGTCAGCCTCGCCCAGGCGCTCGCGCTCGGCGGCGGCGTCGCGCTGTTCCTGGCCGGTGATCTCGTGTTCCGTCGGATCCTGCGGATCGGTCGACCCGGGTACCGGTTGCTCGCGCTGGCCGGCGCGCTCGCTTCCGTACCGCTCGGTCTCGTCAACGCGGCCGCACAGGTCGTCGTTCTGATGTTCGTACTCGCCGTACCGCTGTCCGTGGAGGGCTACCGCCAAGTCAAGGCGGCCGGCGTCGGACGCGTGATCTGGCGTCGCTGAGGCCGCGGCGAGGTCATTCGTCTTCCGGTTGGCGCTGGCGCGCGGTTGGTAGCATCGGCTGCTGGAACGGCGAGGTGTCCACCTCATCCTCGCGGATCCCAGGAGCGGGCGCCCCGACGGAGCAGCAGTGAAGGCGGAGCCGATGTTCAGGTCGCGTGTGGTCGTCGTCGCGGTGCTCGCGATGGCGGTGAGTCTCACCGCGGGATGCCGGTTCGACGCGTCGTCCGCGGCACCCGCGAACGCCACGGTGCCGAAGGTCACCGGAATGCGGCTGTCCGCCGCCGAACACGCGCTGTCCGGCGCCGGATTCCGTGCTGTCAAGCCGATCGACGACACCGGGCGCGACCGCGTGGTCGTCGATCCGCAGAACTGGATCGTCGATTCGCAGACGCCGCCGGGCGGCAACACCGCGTCGACCGGTTCGACAGTCACGCTGAAGGTCCGCCGGCCGAGCGACGGTGCCGGTTCGACGACCGTCACCAAAGGCGTCGTACCAAACGTCACGTGCATGAACCTGCAGGACGCACAGGACACCTTGCAGAAGGCCGAGTTCTTCAACCTCGCGTCGGTCGACGGGTTGGGTCAGGGTCGGCAGCAGATCCTCGACCGCGACTGGGTTGTCACGAAGCAGTCAGTCGCCGCCGGTACGCATGCCGGCCCAGTTACCCGCATCGTGTTGACGGCGGTGAAATACGGCGAGTCGACCGGCTCGTCGGGCTGCAAGAGCTGATCGGATCCGTGATCGGCCGGATCGACGCGGCACACATTGATCGGCGTTGCTAGCGTACCCACCATGGCAGCGACCGCGGACCGGAAGCCGACGCTCATCCTCCTGCATCCGGCCGGCCGCGGTGGTCGCACCTGGCACAAGGTCGCGCCGCTGTTTACGGACGCGTTCGAGGTGCTGACGCCCGACCTGCCTGGGTTCGCCGGCCGGCCCGGTCCGTTTCGGATGTCGACCGCGACGCGCGAGATCGCGGAATTGGCCGCCGCGCACAATCCGCCGGTCGCGCTCGTCGGTCTGTCGCTCGGCGGCTCGGTCGCCGCGAGCGTCGCCGCCGAGCACCCGCACGTCGTCAGCCGACTCGCGATGAGCGCGCCCGCCATCCGATCCACCGGTCACGAGCGGGTCATCCGCTGGTACCGGCGTGTCCCCGGCTGGCTGGTCCGACGTGTCACGGACCTACCGGACCGTGCGGCGTGGCTCGCATTGGTCGACGAACTCGTCGCGACGGATCTGACCGATACGCTGCCGCGGATCTCGGCACCGACGCTCGTGTTGTGCGGCAGTCGGGACACCGCGAATCTCGCCGATGCACACCTTGCCGCGGACACCATCGCAAACGCTCGGTTCCTTCTCGTGCCGCACATGGGTCACGCCTGGCCGGTCACACAGCCCCGGCTGTTCGCGAAGGTCGTCACACCGTTCCTGACGATGCCGGCGCCGGCCGATCGCCGCTGACGGCGACGGCTTGTCGCGCGGGCGTGACGCGGTGTGCCGGTCAGTCCGCTGGGCCGCGCGGACACACCGCCGGCGGGAAGGGTCGCAGATCGGTCGCGCGAATCGGCAGGAACGCCGGCGGCTGATCGCAGCCGCCCGTACGGCGCCGGTTGCGTGCGATCGTCCACGGATCGCGGCCGCCGCGCGCGGCACACCGCGCGCGATCGGCGTAGCGCGCCTGTGCGGCGGTCAGCGTTTCAGCTAGAGAGCCGTCGGGGACGGACTCCCACATGCCGGCCGTCCGGCGCCACCACGCGCCGTCGAACCGCACGAACGAGAGGATCTCGGCAGACACCGGTTCGACGAGCCCGGCACGCCACCGCTGCACCATGCGATGGTGTGACAGCGTCCTGGTCGCGGGCGTCACGCGACGGGTCTGCGCGTGCACGCCGGCCGTCGAATCCGTCGTGTCCATACCTCGACGATCGCCGACGACCTGCGGCGATACCAATGCGTGTTACCGAACCGTGACGGCTTTCCGGATAGGTTCACCCATCCGGGGCGCGGGGCCGAGGGCCGGCCGTACTAGGCGTTGTCACTCTACGAATTCAGGCGCACACGAGCAGTAGTTCGAGCCTGCATCCGCTACGTGCGGATCACCATCCGGTCGACGCGGAACCGCCATCCCCGCATCGGCTCCCGCCAATGCAGATCCGCGAGCGCGTCGACGGTACCGGTCGCCAACTCGAGGGCGTCGTAGCCCGCCGTGGCGGCGGCGCGCGCCTTCATCATGAGGATCGCTTGGCCGGCGGTGTTGCTCGTGGCCCAGCCCGGTCGGCGGGCGATGTGCTTGGCGGCCACCGCGCCGTGGGTGGTGTCGAGCCTGACGTGTACGGGATAACCGCAGTGCCCGTCGGCGTTCGTGACCGCGATGCGCGCGCTGTCGCGTTCCCGACGACGCTGCCGTAGCCGGAAGACGCGTTCCCAGATTCGCAACGGCGGCGATTCGATGACTACCTCAACTCCGTGGCCGTGCCTGCCCGCGTCGCCCGACGCCGCTACGGCGCGGAGCACATCGGTAAGCACGCGAAGATCCCGGCGGGTGAACGTCGTCCAGCTCGCCGACACGTTGTCTGGCACGCCGATCATGCTGCCCGCAATCGGAATCCAGCGCCATGACCGATCCGCTGAAATCTGCCGCGTACCACTGTCGGAAGTCGCACCGGCCGCCGCTTCGAACATGATCGGCCGCGGCGGCCGGTGATCGCGCCGGTCTAGAACGTGCCGTCTAGTACCCTGCTGTCTAGAACCTGCGGTTCAGGATCGTGACGAGGTATTTCGCGAAGTGCTCGTGCTTCGCGTACGCGGACGGGAACGCGCTTCGCTGCACCATCTGCGCGGCGCATGTGAGGCAGCCCCACGAGCGCTTGTAGTGCAGCAGCACTCGGTAGAACGCGGCCGCCGCGTACCGAGGGTTGGTGATCTGTCTCGGCGTACCCCAGCCCGTCGATGGCCGCTGCTGGAAGATGCCCAGCGAGTCGTGGTCGACGGCGTGCCGATAGTTCCTGAGGTTTGACTCTTGAAGCGCGGTCGCCATGGCGATGGTCTGGCCACGAAGCGAAATGCCCATCTTGTGGCCCTCGAAGACGACGGCCCAGGCGTTGGCCACCTGAGCCGACGTCAGGCCCCTGATGTGCGGGGGTGGCGCCGGCTTCTTCGGCGCCGGCGGCTTCGGCGGCGCCGGGCGCGTCAGGCTGCGGTTCGCCCGTGCGTCGGCGTTCAACCGAGCGGTCTCGAGGCTAGTCGCAGTCATCTGCGTCTCAGCCGATGCGGTCGGTGGATGCATGGAGATCCCGAGTGCCGCGGCGCCAGCCGTTGCGGTGCAAAGAACACCCAACGCAATGCGATGGATCAACGTACCGGGGGCGCGGAGGGATCGGCGATGTGCCGGCAAGGTCCGTTTCCGTTTCTGTTGACGATCCGCACCTGGGGGAGAGGTGCAGGCGTCGACCGTGCCTGGCAGGTCTCTGACCTGGCAACACTACGGACGGTAATTGTGACTGCCGTCACTCGTGAACGAGCACGCGGAGGCTAAGTCCACATCAAAGTGGACATGTCGTAAACGCTATGGAGACACAGCAAACGCACCGTTCATTGAACGGTGCGTGCTGCGTCGCCCCCACGACGCGTACGCGCGCTTTGCTCGCCCCCCGACGGCCGGACGCACGAACCCTTGCCGGATCATTCGTGGTCTCCGCGCTGCGTACGGAATGTAACCGTAGCAGCACCTGCAGTGTTCGACAACTCGGTGTGACGATTCGACTACGCGAGTGCGAATGCCGCCCGATTTCGGATGCGATACGCGTTAACCGGGCGACGACGCGGGCCCCGGACGTCACGCGGACCTTGCCAGTCACGCAGCGCCCAGGGCCCACTCCCCATCACGACCCGCCGGACCTTCCCTGTCACGGCGGGCTGCCCGGGTGGGTACCCGCGTTGGTGTGCGTCATACCTACTGTGGCGCAGCACACGTTTCGTTGCGCGCGAGGGACCGCCCGGTCAGATCTGTTCGGCCATCGCGACCCGGATCGCACCGTCCACATCGGACGTACTGGTCGCGAGGTTCTGCACCGAAATCGTGCCTGAGCCGAACTGCACGACGCCGGTGTTGAACAACGCCACGGCCCGCTCGCGATACTCGGCGGTGTCGATATCGCGGCTCTCCAGGAACTCCTGCACGGACGACAGCAGGCGCCGCTCGATGACCTGGTGGAACTTCACGACGTCACGCCACTGGAAGTAGCTCATCGTCGGCGGGCGTTCGACATAGCCCTTCGGATCGGTGTGTACGTTCGCGGCGAGCTCGCGCAGGCTGAACGACGCGCCGACGTCGCGCTTGGTATCGCGGGTTCGCTCGAAGCTCGGCGTGAGCAAGTACAACGGGCGCTTGACGAGTCGCGCGAGTCCGCCAGGTGCGCGAGCCAGCTCGGTGGGCATGCGTACGGCGCTGCGTCGAAACGCGCGCCAATAGGCCGGTAAGCCGGACCCGCGCCGAAGGTCGCCGACCATGAACGCGTCGCGCGTCTGCGGCATCGCCCACGATGTGAGTTCGAGGTAGAGCGCGCGGCCCTGAATGCCGACGTGGATGAACATCGACGCGACGATCTCGCCATCCCAGGCGGTGACCTGACACACGATGTAATGCCGGTCGCGGTCGCTCGCGTTGTCGAGCAGGCTGTTGATGGCGATCGCATCGGCCGTACCACTGTCGACCTGATCCTGGGTCCGGCCGGTGGTCAGCTTCGCCGTGCGGTAGCCGCCGACGAACGCGGCGTCGTAGACGCGCAGGTGCGGCAGCGCGAGCTCGGTGTCGGTGTCCCGGACCAGCTTGCTCATCTGTTCGCGGATGTGGTCGACGAGCTCCACGGTGCGAAACGGCGGCTCGCCGAGATCCTCGGGGAGCGGGTCTGGTGTGTGGTCAATCGCCAGATCCGCCTGATCCTCCGGCGCCTCACCGACCCGGCGCAGGCGCTGCGCGAACGACCACGTACGCACCTCGACGCCGCTGCCGACGAACGGCCGGTAGCCGGAGAAGACGGTGATCGGCCGGTACTGATCGCGACGGATCCGCTCCAGCCGCGCGCGATAGATGCGCTCCTGCTGCGGGTTGGCCGGGATCCGGTCGATGCAGATCTGGCGGACCACCGCGGCGACCGACACGATCGCGATCAGGCTGCCAAGCGTCAGCAGCACCTCTAGGCCGACCACCCGGAGGTGCGCGAAGTGCTGATCGAGGATCCGGCGCGCGAAGTAGAACGCCACGCCGATCACGAAGAACCACGGCGCGATCAGTCCGGCGGTCAACCACCGGAATCGGCGCCGCAGGTGGGCACGCTCGGCCAGGCTGCCGCGCGTGCGAATGTAGGACATGAAGTCCTTCAGCAGCCGCCAGAATCGCTTGATGACATACCAGTCGATGACCGCGCTGATGGTGATCGCGGCCGCGAGCAGGTCGTGATAGATCCAGTAGGCGATCGCCACCACCACGAGCACATGCTGCGCGTGGTCGATCCACGCAGCGCGGCGCGCGTGGACGAGCACCGGGATGACGTCGTATCCGTAGGACGGCGCGACCTGACGAGATCGCGCGAGGTAGACGTCGCACACCGCTCGTTCGCGATATTCGTGGTCGACATAGCAACCGACACACATGTGGCGGGTCGCCGAATGCGGCAGCGTCCGGTTGCGGACCAATGGTTCGTCGCTGACCCGATCGAGCAGTTCCGAGCGCATGTCATCACGCGCGCTTGGCTGCCGAGGGATGGTCACGCGTGTCCTCCGCCATCTATGGCGTTGTCGCTCATGAGTGTTGGCAAGATACCGCCGAACCAGCGGTTGTCCCTTTGCGGCGCGCCGCTTTCGTTTGCTGATAGGCGATTTCGCGCACACCAATATGGACAATTAACGTAGATAATCGCAATTAGCCAGTCATCCCTTGAAAAGCATCACTCAGAGATCGGACGGGAAGCCGACGAACAGCAACTGCACCGGCGTACGCCCATCGGCACCGTCCGGTTCGTCCGCGGTACGACGCACGTGGCGACGAGTCAGGCGCTCGACGTCCTCCGCCCACGATGCGATCTCGGCCGCCGTCATCGAGGCGAGATGAGCGTGCACGGTAACGGCGGCGGACCAGGTCGGCGTACGTGTTGCTCGCGCGATCGCCGCCGATGCCGCGGCCAACACCTGATCGTCGCGTCTCGACCGGGCGCGCAAGCGGGCCACGTCGCCTCGGCTCAACGCGTCGGCGGACTGGTGCGCGCCGGGCGCCGAGCGCCGCGCCGTGCCGGCGTTTGCAGATGAGAGTGCCGGTGCCGATGCGCGGCGCCACGGCCGATTGCGTCCCAGCGCCGGCACCTCCTCGACGAGGTGCCGATCCGCCAGCACGTGCAAGTGATACGAGCAGGTTTTGGGCGACACGCCGAGCAACGTCCCGCATTCCGTGGCGGTGAGCGTCTTATGGTCATCGAGGAGCGTGAGGATGGCGCGTCGGGTCGGATGCGCGGTGGCACGCAGAGCCGCCAACTCTGGTCCAACGGCGCCAGCGGAAGACATCGCCCGACCGTATCGGAAGAAGCGTTCCGCTGACAGTGCGATCTCTCGGCCCGACAGTCGGATCTCTCCGCGAGCCCGAAGCGGCCGAAGAACCAAAGCGTGCCGGAAGAATTGACCCGAGGTTATCGGAACGGTTGTTCCGATAACGGTCGCAGCGTCCCGTCGACCGCCGTCAGTGGACCCGCGTTCGCGTTCGACGACGCACCGGGCACCATGGGCGGCGATGACTCTCACCGAACGCCTGCCCTCCGACGCCGATCCGGATGCGGTCTACGCCGCCATCGAGGACTGGGCGGCCGACGACGGTCTGCGGCTCTACCCGCACCAGGCCGAGGCGCTCATCGAGGTCGCGTCCGGCGCCAACGTGATCCTGTCGACGCCCACCGGCTCCGGCAAGAGCCTGGTGGCTGCCGGCGCGCATGCGGTCGCGCTGGCCGGTGGCGTACGCACCTTCTACACCGCGCCGATCAAGGCCCTGGTCTCCGAGAAGTTCTTCGCGCTCTGCGACACGTTCGGCCCGGTCAACGTCGGCATGCTCACCGGTGACGCACAGGTCAACCACGAAGCTCCGATCATCTGCGCGACCGCGGAGATCCTGGCCAACATCGCGTTGCGCGACGGCCGCGAGGCCGATGTCGGACAGGTCGTCATGGACGAGTTCCACTTCTACGCGGACCCGGAACGGGGCTGGGCGTGGCAAGTGCCGATCATCGAACTGCCTCGCGTCCAGTTCGTCCTCATGTCCGCGACGCTCGGCGACGTCTCGCGCTTCCAGACCGACCTGACCCGTCGCACCGGCCGGCCGACCGCGGTCATCCAACACACCGAGCGGCCGGTGCCGCTGCACTATGCGTACTCGTCGCAGCCGCTGCACGAGACACTCGACGAACTGCTGCACACCAACCAGGCGCCGGTTTACGTCGTGCACTTCAGCCAGGCCGCCGCGCTCGAGCGCGCGCAGGCGTTGATGAGCGTGAACGTCGCGACTCGCGCCGAGAAGGACGCGATCGCGAGCGCAATCGGCAACTTCCGCTTCACCGCTGGTTTCGGCAAGGTGCTGTCGCGGTTGGTACGCCACGGCATCGGCGTACACCACGCTGGCATGTTGCCGCGGTATCGGCGGCTCGTCGAAACGCTTGCGCAGGCCGGGCTGCTCAAGGTCATCTGCGGTACGGACACGCTCGGCGTCGGCATCAACGTGCCGATCCGGACCGTACTGTTCACCGCACTGTCCAAATTCGACGGCACTAAGACGCGGCTGCTGCAGGCGCGCGAGTTCCATCAGATCGCCGGCCGCGCCGGCCGCGCCGGTTTCGACACCGTGGGTACGGTCGTGGTCCAGGCGCCGGAGCACGTGATCGAGAACGAGCGGGCGCTGGCGAAGGCGGGCGACGACGAGCGCAAGCGCCGGCGCGTGGTGCGCAAGAAGCCACCGGAGGGCTTCGTGTCGTGGGGCCCGCCGACGTTCGAGCGCCTGGTGGCCGCACCGCCCGAGCCGTTGAAGTCGAGCTTCCGCGTCACGCACGCGATGCTGCTCAACGTGATCGCGCGCCCGCCGGTCGGGGGAGCGGACCTCGCCGGTACGGCTGCGTTCGACGCGATGCGGCACCTGCTTACCGACAATCACGAGGACCGCGCGGCGCAGCGTCGCCACATCCACCGTGCCATCGCGATCTACCGCGCGCTACTCGCGGCCGGCGTCGTCGAGCGGCTCGACACTCCGGATGACGAGGGCCGGCGCATTCGGCTGACCATCGACTTGCAATACGACTTCGCGCTGAACCAGCCGCTGTCGCCGTTCGCGCTCGCCGCCATCGAGTTGCTGGACCGCGAGTCGCCGACCTACGGGCTCGACGTCCTGTCGGTGATCGAGTCGACCCTCGACGATCCGCGCCCGGTGCTCGCCGCGCAGCAGTTCCGGGCGCGCGGAGAGGCGGTCGCGCAGATGAAGGCGGACGGGCTCGAGTACGAGACGCGGATGGATCTGCTCGAGTCGGTGACCTACCCACGACCGCTCGACGATCTGCTGGACACCGCGTACGCCATGTATCGCAAGGGTCATCCGTGGGTCGCCGACTACGAGGTGGCACCGAAGTCCGTGGTGCGCGACATGTTCGAGCGGGCGATGACTTTCGGCGAGTTCGTCGCGTTCTACGGGCTGTCGCGCTCCGAAGGGCTCGTGCTGCGCTACCTCGCGGACGCGTATCGGGCGGTGCGGCAAACCGTACCCGAGGAGGCCAAGAACGACGATCTCGCGGACCTCGTCGAGTGGCTGGGCGAGCTGGTCCGCCAGGTCGACTCCAGCCTGCTCGACGAATGGGAGCGGCTGCGCAACCCGACCGATGACGCATCCGGTGGCGAGGCAGTGCGCGACGAGCGGCCGCCCGCCGTGACGCGCAACGCCCGCGCGTTCCGGGTCCTGGTCCGCAACGCGCTGTTCCGGCGCGTCGAGCTCGCCGCCCAACGCCGATACGCCGAACTCGGTGAGCTCGACGCGGAAGACGGCTGGCACGCCGACGCGTGGGCCGACGCGATCGACGCGTACTTCGAGGAGTACGACACGCTCGGCGTCGGGCCGGACGCGCGCGGACCGGCGATGATCGACGTCGAAGTCGGACCGGACCTCTGGACGGTTCGACAGATCCTCGACGACCCAGCGGGCGATCGTGACTGGGGGATCGCCGCGGAGGTCGACCTCGCCGCCTCCGACGAGGCCGGAGTCGCGGTGGTACGGGTGACCGACGTCGGCCCGCTGACCTCGGCAAGGTGACCTCGGGCAACTGACCGACCGGTCAGGCATGCCATACCTGGATGCGGGGTCGACAGCGCACGGCCGACACGCTACGTTCATCGCCAACACGCCCCGTTCCGCCTTCTTCCCCCGTGGAAGGCGGAGCGGGGCGGGTTCCTTTTAGGCGCCGAATTCCGTCCGACGATCGGTTTCGTCGGCGCACCGAAAACTGCTCCGGACTACAGTCGCGGCCATGGCGTCCGACCTGTTCCATCGGCTGCCGGTCGAGTGGCGTACGGCGATCCTGCCGTACGTCGACCGGACCATCGCCGACCGGCTGAGCGAGTTCGTGTTGGACGAATACGCAGCGCGCCAAGTGTTCCCGCCGATCGAGGACCTCTTCAACGCGTACCGGCTGTGCTCACCGGAGCAGACTCGTGTGCTGATCCTCGGTCAGGACCCGTACCACCAGCCGGGCCAGGCGCACGGACTGAGTTTCAGCGTCCGGCCGGGCGTACCCATCCCGCCGTCCTTGCGCAACATCTACAAGGAGTTGCGCGACGACATCGGTGTCGAGCCGCCGCGCAGCGGAGACCTCACCGGCTGGGCGACGCAGGGCGTGCTGCTGCTCAACGCCGTGCTGACGGTTCGAGCCGGCGCGGCGACCTCGCACGCGAACCGCGGATGGGAGCACATCACGGACGCGACGATCCGGGCGCTCAACGCCCGCGAGGCACGAGTCGTGTTCGTGCTCTGGGGCGCGTACGCACGACGCAAGGCCGGCCTCGTCGACCAGTCGCAACATGTGGTGATCGAGGCCGGGCATCCGAGCCCGATGAACCCCACCGGGTTTCTCGGCAGCCGGCCGTTCTCCGCGATCGGCAAGGCACTGGCGGAGGTCGGCGCGTCACCGATCCGCTGGTCCTGAGCCAGCACCCGAGCCCGAGGATGGCCGAGCGCTTCGCTCACCCACCACTCGCGTACGCGGATTTCGCCTGGCTGATCGCGCGCCGCAGACCGTCGACCGGCGGTCCACCGCGCGCGATCATTTCCTTGAGACGACGGGCGTTGTCGCGACGAGTCCGCCGCGGCAGCACGGTGCCCACCTCGGCGACGGCGAGCAACGCGACAAGCATGTTGTCGCGCTCCGGCAATCGGGCGACGGGTGTGCCGCTGCGAAGCGTGCTACGGACCAACTCTGCGACGCGGGTGGCCGACAGCGGATCGCGTAGGCTGGTCCGTTCGCGTCGCAGGAAGCCGCCCGGCCGATCGACCCGGATCCAGCGGAAGGCGAGGTCGTCGCGCACTTCGGAACGCAGGCCGCGCTGGCTAGCCCAGTGCTGCCAACGTCGGGGTCGCGATGATCCGATGCGCTGCCACACGTCGGCGAGCACCGGGTTGGTCGGCGTCGCGCGTCCCGCAACCCGGCGGACCCGGCCGTCGTCGTCGACGACGTACCCGTCGAGATACAGGTCTGCGACCGCGGCTGCGCCGAGCAGCTGGCCGGACCACTGACCGACGGTCCGGCCGCGACCACGGTCGTACGTGGCCAGGTACGCGAGGCCCGGCAACGTGTCAGGCAACGTCATCGTCGGCCTCTCCCTCGGCATCGGGTCGGGTATCGGTGCCACGCGGTCGGCCGCGGCGGCGCATCTCGCCGACCTCGGACGGCAGCCGCCCGCGCTCGCGCAGCGCCTCGCGCAACAGGAACTCGATCTGCGCGTTCGTGCTGCGCAGGTCGTCGGCCGCCCACCGGGCAAGCGCGTCGTGCACCGCCGGATCGAGGCGGAGCAGGATGTTCTTGCGGTCCGGAGACATCGGCGCGGTCGGCCTCAGTGATAGAGCGTGCCGGTGTTGACGATCGGCTGCGTGTCACGGTCGCCGCACAGGACGACGAGCAGGTTCGACACCATGGCGGCCTTGCGCTCCTCGTCGAGTTGGACGATCTCCTGCTCGGAGAGCCGGTCGAGGGCGAGCTGGACCATGCCGACCGCGCCCTCCACGATCCGGGTCCGCGCCGCCACGACCGCGGTCGCTTGCTGGCGGCGCAGCATTGCCTGGGCGATCTCGGGCGCGTAAGCGAGATGCGACAGCCGCGCCTCGACGATCGTCACGCCGGCCGGTGCGACGCGGGCACCGATCTCGAGCGCGAGTTTCTCGGTGATCTCGTCGGCGCTGTCGCGCAGCGAGACTCCGTCGCCGTGCGCGTCGTACGGGTAGGAGTTGGCGATGTGCCGCACGGCGGTCTCGGCCTGGATCGCGACGAACTCAGCGAAGTCGTCCACCTCGAAGATCGCCTTCGCGGTGTCGGTCACCTGCCATACCACAACCGCGGCGATCTCGATCGGGTTGCCGTCCGCGTCGTTGACCTTCGTCACGTCGGTCTGGTGATTGCGAATCCGGGTCGACACGCGACGTCGGGTGGTGAACGGGTTTACCCACCGCAGGCCGGTCCGGCGGACCGTGCCGGTGTATCGGCCGAGCAACTGGATGACGCGGGCCTGGCCGGGCGCGACCGCGATGAGCCCTCTCAGCAGCAAGATGCCCACGACGAGGACGCCGGCCCCGGCTCCGACCGTCCCGGGTTCGCCGAGCCCGAACAGCACAACGCTGCCCGCGATCGCGACGATCCCGGCGGCGAGCATCGTCCCGCCCGGTAGGCCGCGCCGGAGTTGTTCGGCGTAGACCGCCGCGTCACCTCCGCGGTTCAACGCATTACCTTGTATCGGGTTCCCGCCCGGGGCCGTACCCTCAACCGCGCCACGCGGTGCAACGGTGCGCCGCTCGGCGGGCAGTTCGGTGCCGCCGGTCGGAGTGTCCTGCGACATAGATCTCACGTCCTTCGGTGAATCGCCGGTTGCGATCGATCGTATCATAGTGATATCACTTTTCTAGCGGCTGATGACCGACCGGTCCCGATCGGTACGCCCAATGCGGGGAGGCCCGATGGCTACGGCCTTGGAATTCGACAAGATCACTAAGCGGTACGGGCGCGTGGTCGCGGTAGAGGACCTGACATTCGACGTACCGGCGGGGCAGATCTTCGGGTTTGTCGGCAGCAACGGTGCCGGCAAGACGACCACCATGCGTATTGCCCTCGGGGTCCTAGCCGCGGATGCCGGCGAGGTGCGGTGGAACAGCCGAGCGATCGACCTCGACACCCGGCGCCAGATCGGATACATGCCGGAGGAACGCGGCCTGTATCCCCGCATGCACGTGGCGGACCAGCTCGTCTATCTGGCCCGGCTGCACGGCATGTCGACCGCCGCGGCGAAGCGATCCGTGGACATCTGGACCGAACGCCTCGGCGTCGCGGAACGTCGCGACGACGACGTCCAGAAGTTGAGCCTCGGCAACCAGCAACGCGTCCAGCTCGCCGCCGCGCTCGTCTACGACCCGGCGATCCTCGTGCTCGACGAGCCATTTTCCGGCCTCGACCCGGTCGCGGTCGACGTGATGAGCGGTGTGCTCCGCGAGAAGGCTGACCAGGGTGTGCCGGTGGTGTTCTCGAGCCACCAGCTCGACCTCGTCCAGCGGTTGTGCGACCGGGTGGGCATCGTGCAGCGCGGCCGGATGGTCGCCAACGGGACGGTCGACGAGTTGCGCAGCAGCGGCCCGGAGGTCCTCGTGGTCGAGGCGCCGGACGCACGGCCGGGATGGGCGGCCGGCATCCCCGGCGTCACGGTACGCGGACAGTCCGGCAACCGTACCCACCTTGAACTGGCGCCCGGCGTCGACGACCAGAGCGTGCTGCGGGCCGCGCTCGCCACCGGGCCGGTGCACGAGTTCGGACGCCGACGTCCCTCGCTCACCGACCTATTCCGACACATCGTGTCGTCCGATCCGGCGAACGGACACAACGGCCAGTCCGTGTCGCACCCGACGCCACCGTTCGATGACACCACGACCGCCGTCGCCGCGCACCAAGGAGTCTGACGCATGACCACATCCACCACGCCGACACCACGCGTCGATTTCGGCGCCCTGCCACCCGCCTCCGCCCGACAGGTCATCGGTCTGGTCGCCAAGCGGGAGCTGCAGACCAGGCTGAAGTCCAAGGCATTCCGCATCGCGACGCTGGTCAGCGTGCTGATCCTCGTCGCGCTCGCGATCATCGCGAAACTCGTCTCCGGATCGTCCTCGAGTGTGGTGACGGTCGGCGTCACGCCGGCCACCACAACGCTCGGCCAGCAACTCGTCGCCGCCGCTAAGACGGTCGACGCGACCGTGCACACCCAGACCGTCCCGGACGACGCGACCGGGCGGGCCGAGGTTCGCAGCGGCAAGCTCGACGGCCTGTTGGTCGGTGACGGCAACAGCGTCAGCGTGGTCGTCAAGACCGACGTCGATTCCGACATGCAGAGCGCGCTGCAGGTGTTGGCCGGCGAGGTGGCGCTGAATCAGCAGATCACGTCGCTGGGCGGCAACCCGGCCACGGTCGGCGCCGCGATCGCTGGCGCGAAGGTCGCCGTCGACCCGCTCGAACCGCCGCCGGCGAAGCCGCAGAGCCAACAGATCGCGCTCGGCATCATCGCCGGCATCCTGATCTACATCTCGCTGATGATGAGCGGCCAGCTCGTCGCGCAGGGCGTCGTCGAGGAAAAGTCCAGTCGGGTCGTCGAACTGCTGCTGGCCACCGTCCGGCCGTGGCAGCTGATGGCCGGCAAGGTGTTGGGCATCGGCCTGGTCGGGTTGACGCAGGTGCTGATCATCGGCCTGTCCGGCGTGGCGGTCGGATTCGCCACCGGCTCGTTGTCGATTCCCGCTTCCGTCGCGGCGAGCACCATCGTGTGGTTGCTGGCCTGGTTCGTGCTGGGCTTCAGCGCGTACGCCCTGGCATTCGCCGCGGTCGGTGCGCTGGTGTCTCGGCAGGAGGACGTTGCCTCGACGGTCACCCCGGTGCTGATGTTCCTTGTCATCGGCTACGTACTCGGAGTGTCGATCCTGCCGTCGTCGCCGCACAGCCCGTTCATGGCGGTGTTGTCGATGATCCCGCTTTTCGCACCCACCATGATGCCGATGCGCATCGCGATGACCGGGGTGCCGGCATGGCAGCTCGCCATCGCGCTTGCCGGCATGATCGTGGTGATCCCGCTGCTCGTGTGGCTGTCCGGCCGCATCTACCGCAACGCCGTGGTGCGCAGCGGGGCCCGGGTGCGGCTCTCCGACGCGTGGCGTCCCGCCTGACGGTTCGCGATAAGCTGGTCGCTGTGCCACGCTGATCGACATCGATCGATCGGCGTGGCACGGCCACGGACGAAACAAGGTTCACCTGGTAGCGTGCCGTTGGTCATCGACCGCCTACGCCGTGCGAGCGGGTGCGTTGTGCGGTGGCCGTCGCGATCATCGTCTCGGCACCGCCGACGGCACGCGGCGACCGCGCCGGCGAGGATGCGTACGTTGAAGGAGGCGGCGTGGACCCTGCCGGCCAGCCCACGACGGCCGAGCGCGGCAACCGCATCATGACGGTGCCAAACGCGATCAGCTTCGCTCGACTCGTCGGCGTGCCGGTGTTCCTCTACCTCTTCCTCGTGGCGCACGCCACCGTCGCCGCGGTCGTGGTGCTGGCGGTGGGCGGCGGCAGCGACTGGGTCGACGGCTATCTCGCGCGCCGGCTGCACCAGGTCAGCCGGCTTGGCGAGCTGATGGATCCGCTAGCCGACCGGCTCTACATCCTCGCCACGTTGATCGCGTTCACGGTACGGGGCATCGTGCCGTGGCCGTTCACCGTCGCGCTGCTCGCCCGCGACGTGATGATGACGGTCTGCCTGCTGGTGCTGCGCCGACACAACTTCGGGCCGCCGGCCGTGCACTACCTCGGCAAGACTGCGACGTTCATCCTGCTCTTCGCGTTCCCTGTGTTGCTGCTGGCGCATGTGACCGGTGGGAGCGCGGGCACGTTCTGGTACGCGTGCGGCTGGGGACTCGCGTGGTGGGGCATCGTGCTCTACTGGATCGCCGGCGCGTTCTATGTCATCCAGTCCGTCGGTGCGATCCGTGGTCAGCGCGCGTCGTCGGCCGGAACCGCGGCGGCATGAGCCGTCCCTCGCGGTCGACGCGCCGGCCCGAGAGCGGCCTGCTCGGTGATCCGATGAGCGCTCCGGAGCAGTCCGTCGACTTCCTCACCGAGCTGTTCCGTCACCCGCTGGACGCCGGGTATTCCGATGCGGCCGCGGCCCGGGAGCGGACCGGCGAGCCGACCGTACGGGTCCGGCGCAGCGGTTTCGTGCTGCGTACCCTGACCCTGGTCGCGACCGGTCTGCTGCTGGTCGTGGCATACCAACAGACCGTTGCCGCCGAGCCGGAGGCGGCCAAGACGCGGGCCAGCCTCGTCCAGGACGTGACGGCTCGCCAAGCCGAGACGGACGCCCAGCAACGCCAGGCCGAGACGCTGCGCAACGAGGCCGCGAAACTCCGCGACGCGATCGTCGGACCGAACGCGAGCGCATTGGATCAGGCCGAGGCGCGAACCGGTCTCGGTGCGGTCACCGGCGCGGGCGCGGTCGTCACGTTGGCGAGCGGCCCGGCGCCGACCAACCCGGTGACCGGTCAGGAACAGGCCAACGATCAAGGCCACATCGTCGACTTCGATCTCCAGGTGATCAGCAACGAGTTGTGGCGGGATGGCGCCGAAGCAATCTCGATCAACGGGCAGCGGCTCATCGCGACGTCGACGATCCGGGCGGCCGGTAGCGCGATCCTCGTCGACCTGGCACCGCTGTCCGAGCCGTACGTGATCCAGGCGGTCGGGCCGCCCACCATGACCAGTGCGGTCACCAAGTCCGCGGTGGGCAACTTCTACGACTACCTCGCCACCACGTATGGCGTGCATTTCTCGGTGCGATCCGCGTCCAACCTGACGCTGCCCGCCGCCGCCGACCCCGGTCTGCGTTACGCAACCCCGCTCACCGCGCCATCCGCACCCACCACACGCAGTCCGGCGACCACCGAATCCCCACGGTCGACGCCGCCTGAGGGAGGCCCCTGATGTTCGCCGTCCTTGCCATGATCGCCGGTATCGCGCTCGGCGTGATCCTCGAGCCGACCGTGCCGGTTGCGCTGCAGCCGTACCTGCCGATCGCGGTCGTCGCTGCACTCGACGCCGTGTTCGGTGGCATCCGCGCGCGGCTTGATGGCATCTTCGACGATAAGCAATTCGTCATCTCGTTCGTGTCGAACGTGCTGGTCGCCGCGTTGATCGTGTATCTGGGTGACCAGCTTGGCGTGGGTGGCCAGCTGTCCACCGGCGTGGTCGTCGTGCTCGGGGTGCGTATCTTCGGCAACGTCGCCGCCATCCGGCGCCACCTGTTCAAGGCCTGACCATGATCGATCCACACGACAACGCCAACGATCGCGACGACCAGCCGCCCGCCGACGGCGCGTCGCCAGATGCCGCGCGCCC
>DASTMZ010000085.1:0-41677 GCA_035713725.1 Micromonosporaceae bacterium | reverse complement strand
ACCCCAATTGCATGATCAGCGCCGAAGCGTAGCGATGCCGCGAGGCGCCGGTGAATACCGTCTCCCTTGTGAGGTCATTCATGGTCGATCAAGCAGCCCAGGCCCCCGTCACGCTGCGTCGCGACGCCATCGGGCTCCGGGAAGTGCTGTTCCAGAGCATCACTGACATGGCGCCGGGCGCCGCGATCGCGGCGTCCATTCCGGCCGGCGCCGCGTTTGCAGGCGGCGCCTTGCCGCTCGCAGTCCTCTTCGCGCTGATCGCCTGTCTGTTCTGCGCGGTGTCGATCGCCGAACTCGCCAAGCGCATCCCGTCGGCGGGCTCGCTCGCGACATACGCGGCGCAGGGCCTGCACGACAGCGTTGGCTTCCTGGTCGCTTGGGCGTACGTGTTCGCCGGCGCCCTGATCGGCCCGCTCGTGCTGTTGCAGCTGGGCTTCACCGTCGCCGGCACGTTCCACGACGAGTGGCACAGCTATCCGGCGAACCTATGGTGGCCGTGGACGGTCCTGGGCGCGCTCATCGTCGCGGTCGCCGGCCTCTACGGCGTGCGTACGTCCGCGCGACTCGGCACCGTGCTCGGCGTGTTCGAGATCGCCGTCTTCCTGGTCCTCGGCGTCCTGTTGGTGATGCACGCCGGCAAGGCCAATACGCTGTCGGTGTTCGGCACCGGCCACACGCCGTCGTCCGGCACGTACCACGGCATCAGCGGAGTGATCGCCGGCTCGGTGTTCACGACTCTCGCGTTCGGCGGCTTCGAAGGCGCCGCTCCGCTCGCCGAGGAGGCACGCAACCCGCGGCGCACCATCCGTCGCGCGGTGCTTGGCGCCACGCTCGGTATGGGCGCGCTCTACATCTTCACCACGTACGCCGTCGACGTGGCGTTCGGCCCGGGCAAGTTCTCGACGTTCGGCGCCGCGACGTCACCCGGCTGGGAGGGTCTGGCCCGCACGTTCTACGGGCTGTTCTGGATCCTCGTGTTCCTCGCGATCGTCAACTCCACAATCGCGAACGCCAACGCTGGCGTGAACGTCACGACCCGAACCGCGTTTGCGATGGGTCGCATCGGCGCGTTCCCGTACATCTTCGCCCGGCTCGCGTTGAAGCATCGGTCGCCGTACGTCGCGATCGGCGCGGTGTTCGTCGTGACGGTGGCGGTCTCGCTCGGACTCGGTTTGCATTACAACCCATTCGTCGCGTTCAGCATGGTGGCGACCGGCATCGTGATCCTGCTTGTCGGGATCTACATCTTCGCCAACATTTCGTGCATGGGCTACTTCCTGCGCCGGGGCCGCGGTCGGTCCGAGTTCAACGTCGTGCTGCACGTGATCGTGCCGATCCTCGGCGTCGTCACGTTCATCCCGGCGTGGCTGACCGCCGCCGGCATCGAGGTGTCGTTCTTCAAGTTCATCGTGCCGCTGCCGAAGCCGTTGAATTACGCGGGTTACGCGGCCGGCATCTGGATGGTGCTCGGCGTGCTTTACTGCCTGTACCTTTACGCGCGGCACCCGGAGCGCGTGGCTGACGTGTCCCGCGTGCACCTCGACGAGGAGCCGGCAGTCGTGGCACCGTCCGGTTACCAGCCGCCGGCACAGGCGGCCACCGGTTCGGCCGCCGACGAACCCACTCCGATCGCGTGAGCGTTTCACCGACGCTCACATATCGCCCACCGGCCGGGGCGTACGCCTGGACATTCGGCGGCGTCGCCCCGGTCGCCCGGGTCGCACCCGGAACGGTCCTCGAGCTGTTCAGCGAGGACTGCTTCGGCGGGCGCGTACGAGGCACCGACGATCTCGTGTCGCGCGTGATCGAGTTCCCGTTTGTGAACCCGCAGACCGGCCCGTTCTACATCGAAGGCGCGGCGCCCGGCGACACGCTGGCCGTCCACTTCGTGTCGATCGAGCCGGCGCGCGACTGGGCGGCGTCGACGACCGTACCGCTGTTCGGCGCACTAACGTCCACACACGCGACGGCGACGTTGCAGGATCCACTGCCTGAAGTGGTGTGGATCTGGCAACTCGACCGCGCAGCTCGGCTGTGCCGGTTCGAGTCGCGGTTCGGCGACTACACGGTGGATCTGCCGATGGACCCGATGCACGGTACGGTCGGCGTCGCGCCAGCGAACTTCGAGGCGCGTTCGTCACTCGTACCCGACGCGCACGGCGGCAACATGGACACGCCGGAGATGCGTGCCGGTGTCACCTGTTACCTCGGTGTGAACGTCGAGGGGGCGCTGTTCTCGCTCGGCGACGGTCACGCGCGCCAGGGCGAGGGCGAGACGTGCGGCGTCGCGGTCGAGTGTGCAATGGACACCGTGGTGATCGTCGACGTCATCAAGGGCCAGCCGTGCGCGTGGCCGCGGCTCGAGTCCGACACGCACATCATGACGGCGGGCTCGGCGAGGCCACTCGAAGACGCGTTCCGGATCGCCCAGGTCGACCTCGTCCAGTGGCTGGTGGCCGATTACGGCTTCGAGACTCTCGATGCGTACCAGCTGGTGTCTCAGGCGGTCGAAGCGCCGCTCGCGAACGTGGTCGACCCGAACTACACGTCGATCGCGAAGCTGCGCAAGCAGTGGCTACCGGCTCGCCAAACGATGGGCGGCACGCACGCCCGACTTCGCGAGCAAGCGGCGGCGTACCTTTCGGAGCGTTGATCGGATTCGGGTCGCCCGACTGAATGCACGCGGGCGTCCCGGCCTTCGGCCGGGACGCCCGCGTCCGGGGCCGAAGCCCGGGCCGCGACCCCCTCGGCGGCTAGGCGCGCGAACCACGGACCGCTATGGCGGCCGGTCGTTCGAGTGCGTCGCTTCGGCGCGTGACGACAAGCGCGACGATCACGACGATGGACAATCCGAACGTCACCGAACCCACGGCGAGCTGGGTCGCGGTCGGGTGGTTCGAAAAGCCGAGCAGGTTGCTGGCGCAGTTGAGCACGCGGGTCACGTAGATCAACGGCCGGGCCCAGCGGGCGCCGCGCACCAGACCGTACATGCCAATGACGGTGAGCACCGCGAACAGCGCGATGGCAACGATCGCCGCGGCTGGTGGCTTGTTGCTGCCGGTGATCCGGCTGGCGGTGACCGCGGACACGACGTCCAGGGCGGTGAGCAGACCCAGGATGCCAAGGATGACTTTGCGAGCGCGACTCATCTGACGGCGCCTCCTCGTGCGGTGTGTGTGGAGTCCTCGTTCGGTTCGCCTAACGCAGCCACTGTGCGCCGCGACGGGTCGGCCCGTCGTCCGCCCCGATGCGGAACCTTGCATCGGCCGGCGTCCCCCGTGAGACGGAGGCCGCAGACCCCGAAGACCCGCATCACGGCCGACGACCCGCGCCCGCCCGGCGCCGAATACTGCCTCCGTGCGGCGTCCGGCCGCGCCCTGTCCGACGGAGGCAACGATGTCGCTTTACATCAGCACATTCGGCGCACGACCTATGCGGTCTCGCAAGCGGCTGCCACGCGTTCCGGTCGTGGTCGGTGCCGTTCTGATTGCCGCGCTCACCGCGTGTGGCTCCACCACACAGCACGGCGGCCATGATGGCAGCGCGGTGCCGGTCGCGACGGCTCGCGTGGTGTCCGGCCAGCAACGCAGCCAGGTGCTGCACTACTACCTGCGCAACGTCAGCATGAGCTTCGTAACGTCCACCGGTGCGCCCTTCACGCCGTCGCCGAGCGATCCGCCGAAGCCCGGTTATGTGCAGGAGCGCACGGATCTCCTCTACGCCGGCGACACCGCTCGGCATGCCGCCACATGGTCGGCCTCCGACCACCAACGATGCGTGTTCGACGAGCAGGGCGACGCGGTGTGCCAAGCCGAGGTGGCGGTGGGCGGATCGATGATTCTGGCCAGCGTCACGTTGAGCGATCCGACCGCTGCGGTCACCGAGACCGTCACCGGCGGGGTCGGCAGCTACGTCGGCGTCTCCGGTACGGCGGTCTTCGTCCGTTCCGCGACGGCGCCAACCGACGGCGACCTCACCATCACGTTGCACCACGACTGATCGGCCGATCCGTGCGGCGGTCGGCTGAGACCCAGCTTTGCGCGGGCCGAGGCGACCCTTTGTCCGGGCGGCTCGCGGCGTGACAATGCGACGGAATCGCAGGAGGCGGGCATGCGACGTCCGGTACCGATCACCTGGTTAGGCCGTCCGGTCCACGGTCGGCGCGGCGTCGCGGTCGGCGATGTCGCGCTCGCCGCGGTGCTCAGCGTGGGCGCCGTCACGTTGGCGAGCGGGCTCGTCGGGGCGCGACACCCGCATCAGGGCGTCGGTGCGGCGGTTGCGATCCTGCTGATGACCGCGCCGGTCGCGATCGCCCGTCGTACCCCCGTCATGGCAGCCGGTGTGCTTGCCATCGGCGCGGCCTTCAATTGGCTTGTCGTCGGCGATTTGGTGCGCTGCGGCGCCGCGCTGCCGGCAGCCTTCTACGTGGCGTTCGCGATCGGTCTGCGCTGCCTTCGGCGCATCGACATGGCCGCCAGCCTGGTGTTCGTCGCGTCGAACCTCGTCTGCCAGGCGTTCTCCGACCCGCAGTTGGGTCTGTCCGCGCTGCCGACTCTTGCGCCGATCGCGTCGGCGTTCGTGGTGATCGGCGTGCTGCTGCGAGTCCGAAGCACGGCCGTCGAGGTGTTGCGGGTCCGCACCACGGAGTTGCGTGAGCAGCGCGAACGGAACGCCCAACTGGCGGTCGAGGCGGACCAGGCACGCATCGCCGCGGACCTCGATGACTTCCTCCGCGATCGCGTCACCCAGATGGCCCACGACGCTGCCGTCGGCCGTGCCGCCCTCGAGTCGGATCCCGAACGCGCGGCAGGGGCGTTCATCGCGATTCAGCACACCGGCCGCGACACGCTGATGCGCATGCGAGGTGTCGTCGCGACGTTGCGGGACACCGCGATGGTCGAGCCGCAGCCGGTGCTCGCGCAACTCGATCGGCTCCTCGGCCGATCGGCGGCAGACACCCGGCTGCACGTGTGCGGCGACCCGCGGCTGCTGTCGCCCGGCGTGGAGCTGTCCGGCTACCGCATCGTCGAACATCTGCTTGTGGCGCTAGACAACGATCCCGCGGCCCACATCGACGTACGGGTGACGTTTGGCGCCGACGCGCTCAAGCTCGACGTGTCCGGGCCACCCGCGCCGCGTGGCGACGCCCGTGCCGCGCTCGCCGCGGCCACCGAGCGTGTGGCGACCCACGGCGGCACGCTCCGCACCCGGGCGACCGTAGGTCGGCGCGAGACGGTGGTGCTCATTCCGTTGGCGAGCAACGGCCATGCGTGAGGCGGCCCACCGCACGTGGCGTTGGTCTGCGACCCGCCGAGGCCCATGCATCGCAGTCATCCTGGTGGCGGCCGCGGCGGTTGGCCTCGCGGCCACTCCGCTACCCGACATGCCATTGGCGCTGGCGGGCGCGTTGTGCGTACTCGTGTTCGTCGCGCTTGCGTGGTGGTGCCAGCGCGCGCCAATCGTGGTCGCGACCGTGGCCGGTGTCGTGAGCCTCCTGCTGGCGTTGACGCCGTACGCCGCGACGATCACCAACAGCGTGCCGGTTACCGTACCGGTGATCGTGGCGGCGTTCGGCTACGCGTACGAGCTCGGTGCGCTGCGTCGCTGGACGATGTCGCTCGCCGGTCTCGTACCGTTGACGGTCGGGCTCGCAATGTCGGTCGGCATGTTCAATCCGCTGATCGAGATGCTCACTATCGGGCCGTGGGCAGTCGGGCTCGCGATGGCCGGACGGCGCCGGCTTGCGCGATTGCTCGATTCGCGGGCCGCGGAACTGGCGGCCGAACGCGACGTGTTCGCGGCGCAGTCGGTTCGGTACGAACGGGCCCGGATCGCGCGCGAGCTGCATGACATCGTCGCGCACTGCGTCAGCCTCATGGTCGTGCAGGCAACCGCCGGCGAGCGCTTGGCGGCTGCCGATCCGGATGCGGCGGCCGACGCGTTCGACTCCATCAGCGAGGCGGCGCAGCAGGCCGAGGTGGAGCTTGCCCGCCTAGTCGAGGTGCTGCAGGTCGGGTCGCCTCGCCAGCCGACGAGTGGCCTTCGGATAGTCCAGCAGCTCGTCAGCCGCGCCAGGGGTGCCGGGCTTCGGGTGTCGTGCGAGTTGAGTGGCGATCTCGACGACATGTCGGCGGTGGGGGCCGAGACCGCCTACCGGTTGGTTCAGGAGGCGGTCACGAACGCGATCAAGCATGCACCCGGAGCCCCGATCTCGATCGCGCTGCACGGCCGGTCGGACCGGGTCGACGTCGACATCGTCAACAAGCAAGCGGCCGTTGGCCACATCGGCCTCGAGTCGTCGGGCGGCGGTCACGGCCTTCGAGGCATGCGCGAGCGAGTCGCGCGCTGCGGCGGCACGTTCTCCGCCGGGCCGGCGGCCGCCGGTGGATGGGTTGTGGTGGCGAGTCTTCCGCGGCACACGCACGACCGAGCGGAGCAGCCAACGTGGTCCTAGCACTCCAGCGCGTTTCGGTCGTTGTCGCGGATGACCAACGACTCGTACGCGCCGGCTTCCGGGTGATCCTCGGCGGCGATCCGGCGATCGCCGTCGTCGGCGAGGCGTCGGACGGAAACGAGGCGATCGAGCTTGCCCGTCAGCTCACGCCGAACGTTGTCCTGATGGACATCCGGATGCCGAACCTCGACGGGGTTGCCGCCGCACGGGTCATCCTCAGCGAGACCACGAGCCGCGTGCTGATGCTGACGACGTTCGACTCGGACGAGTATGTCTATGCCGCGCTGCGCGCAGGCGCGAGCGGATTCCTGCTAAAGGATGCACCCGCCGATCAGCTGATCTCGGCGGTGCACTGCGTGGCAAGCGGCGACGCGCTCATCGACCCATCGATCACGCGACGGCTCATTCAGCAAGTGGCGCAGGCGTTCCGGCCGCGCGCCGAGGAGCCATCACAGCTCGCCTCACTGACCCCGCGTGAGCGCGACGTGCTGCGGTTGGTAGCCAAAGGCTTGTCGAACGCCGAGATCGCGGCTCGGCTCGTGGTAGAGGACAGCACCGTCAAGACACACGTCGCCCGGATCCTGATGAAGCTCGATTTGCGTGATCGGGTGCAGGCGGTGGTATTCGCCTACGAGTCCGGGTTCGTCGTGCCGGACCGCCTCTGACTGCGGCGGCGCCAGCGGCTTCCGCATCGCGGATGAGTGCCCAGTCCTGCCATGTTAATAATATCGATCGGTCAAGCCATCCGAATCCCCCTGGATACTGATTTTTCTTCCCGGATCGGCACATATTCTCGAAGGCCGCGACGAGTCGTGTCCGACCAGAGGGAGCCTCGTGTCTGAAGCAGAACGTCAGATCGCCATCGAACAACAGGTCGTCGACAAGGTGTACGAGCGCCTGGAGATCATGCGTGGGCAAGCGCGCCAGTTGACGGACGAGGGACACCGCCGTGCCACCGCGGGTCCGCGCACCGGCCTGGTCGAGCGCGACGCGATGGTGCTGGGCGCCGCGGCACGGATGTCCGATCTGGACAGTCAGGAGGAGGGCATCGTCTTCGGCAGGCTGGATTTCGACGACGGTGACACATATCGCGTCGGCCGGCTGGGTGTTCGCGGCGAGGACCGGGAACCACTCGTGGTGGACTGGCGCGCGCCGGCCGCCGCGCCGTTCTACCGGGCCACTCCCGGCCAACCGCTGGGCGTGGATCGCCGACGCGTCATCATCTGCGACGGCCCCAGGGTGGTCAGTCTCGATGACGACGTGTTGTCCGAGAAGGACGTTGATGGCGTCGTCGGTGAGGGTGCCCTGCTGCGATCCTTGACCAGGGAACGTGGCGAGCACATGCGCGACATTGTCGCCACCATCCAGCACGAGCAGGACGAGGCGATCCGGGCACCGGCCCACGGCGTCACGCTGATCACTGGCGGCCCCGGCACCGGCAAGACGCAGGTCGCCTTGCACCGCGCGGCCTACTTGCTCTACACCGATCGCGGCCGGTTCGCCGACGGCCGCGTGCTGGTGGTCGGCCCGTCCACGGTGTTCACCGAATACATCGGCCGGGTGCTGCCCGGGCTCGGCGAGGACAGTGTCCACCTGCGGGCGATCGGTGAGCTGTTCGAGGGCGTCACCGCCACCCGCCGCGATCCGGCCAACGTGGCCCGTACCAAGGGTGATCTGCGCATGGTGCAGGTGCTCACCGATCTCGCGTGGGATACCCCGCCGGGTGTGCCGAGCCACCTTCGTACCCTCGATGCCGACGACCTCGCCAGAGCCCGCCTGGAAGTCCGGAAGCGTTGCGAGGCACGCGGCGTAAAGATCAACAGTGCCCGCGCCGTCGCCTCGGAAGTGCTGTCCGAAATGCTGGACGGCAAGGCGATCCCGGACTCGTTTCTGAACGCATGGTGGCCGCCGCTGACGCCACAGGACGTCCTGCCCGCGCAGCACGGGGAGTGGACCGTCGATGACGTACCCATGCTTGACGAGCTCGGCGAGATCCTTGGCGCACCGGAGAGGCCGAAGGCCGCCATGCCGGAGTGGCAGCGGCGAGAGCTGCGCAGTGGGCCTCGCTTGGCGGAGACCTTCGTGCTGAGCTTTAGTCTCGAAGACTGGCAGTTGTTCGCGCCGGGCGTGTCGACTCCGATCTTCACGGTGTCCGGGCAGTCGATTGGCAACACGGACTATCTGTCCGCACAACGATGGGCGGCAGCGATCATCCGGCGCGAAGGTCACAAGGTGACCGGCTGGAGCGACGGCTTCGACCCGTACGGCGAGGAAGGGTACGTACCGGTGCTGGCCGAGCCGCTACCGGTTGCCGAGGCCGAGGAACCTGTCGAGGACGCGTACCTGCACGTGATCCTCGACGAGGCACAGGACCTGTCGCCGATGGAGTGCCGGATGATTGCCCGCCGCGCCGCGCACGCGTCGATGACCATCGTGGGCGACCTCGGTCAGGCCACCCATCCGCTGGGCGCCGAGTCCTGGCCGGAACTGGTGCAGCGGCTGGGCAAGCGCGAGGTCAGGACGCTTGACTTGCCGACCGGCTATCGGGTGCCGCAGGTCATCGCCGACTTCGCGGCCCGTGCGGTCGCGCCGGGCATCGAGCCGACCCGGTCGTTCCGACCCGGCGGCAGTCTGGAGATCCGGCAGGTCGACGACATGGCGGCTGCGGTGGCGGGGGAGACGGGTGCGATCATCGCCCCCGACCATCTGGCCGAGTCGTTGCACGCGATCCCGGTCAGTCAGATCAAGGGTCTGGAGTACGACCGCGTGGTGCTGGTGGAGCCCGCCGACATCGTCGCCGCCGAGCCGCGTGGCATGAACCGGCTCTATGTCGCGCTGACCCGAGCGGTGGCGGAGTTGGTCATCCTGCACACCAAGCAGCTGCCCGCAAACCTCACCGAGTGAGCGTCAATCGGAGCGCCGCCGTCGGGGGCGCCGGCTAACGTACGACGGCATGGTGACGATCGACGCAGGCGAAAATATCCTCATCCCGCTGGTGCCCGACCACCTAGACCGCATGTGGGACGCGATGCAGGAGTCCAGCGCCGAGTTGCGTATGACGATGACCTGGTGGCGGGATGAACAGACCCGTGACGACATGGCCGGCTGGATAGAGTTCGCCAAGTCCGCTTGGGACGGCGGATCGCTGTTCGCTTTCAGCATCGTCGACCGCGGTGGCAGCTACCTCGGCGCCTGTTCACTCGAGGGGGTCAGCCAACACACCTGCTCAGCGAACCTGAGCTACTGGGTACGCACCGGAGCGACCGGCCGGGGCATTGCGCGCACCGCCGCTCGCGCACTCGCACGATGGGGTTGCCTCGAGCGAGATCTGCGCCGTGTCGAGATCAGCATCGTCAGCAGCAACTCCGCGAGCATCGCTGCCGCCCGCGGTTCCGGTGCCCACTACGAGGGATGCCTGCGTAACAAGGCCATGTGGGCGGAGCACAGCTACGACATGGAGGTCTTCTCGTTCATCCCGGACGACTTCGAGTAGCCGACCGACTGAACGCCGCTTGTGTCCCCTCAGCCCAGGTCGGCCGAGAGCAGCTTGCGCACGCCGACCACCAGCGGCACGACGACCCACAGCGCGAGGCTGACGGCAAGGTGCGCCCAGCTGGACGTGGCGAGCGGATGGGCCGACTCGAACGGGGCCTCTCCATTCTGGAACGGTTGCTGCGCGGCGGCCATATCGATCCATGGGCGGAGATGGGTGCCTGCCCACGGCACCAATGAGCCGAGAAGCGTCCATGCGGTTGGTACCGCCAGGAACGCCACGATCGCGACGGCCGTGGTGCGGATGACGACGGCGAAGGCGAAGCCCTCGAGGATTCGGGCGAACTGCAGCAAGGTGAGGTTGCGAACGATGTCGCCATCGAGGCGCCAGCCCGGCGTGCCGGTCCGCAGGCTCACCGCCGCGACGGTTGCGAGTGCCGCGAACAAGGCGGTCACCGCCAGAACGGCGACCGTCAATGCCAGGCTGGTGGCGAGCTTCGCCGCGACGACCCGTTCCCGACGTGGCTCGAGCGCAAACGTGACCGCGGTGGTGTGCTGGGTCCACTCGGTCGTGACCAGCATGATCGCGAGGATCGGCAGCAGGTAGCTCATTGGCAGGTTGAGCATGCCCCACATGTTCTGGAAGCTCAGATGCTCGGCGCCGCCGGTGGTCACCATCGCGACACACATCAGGGCGGCAAGCCCGACCAGGCCGTAGGCGAACCACGTTCCGGCCCGAGTGTCGACGAGTTTGCGAAGCTCGGCGGTAAACAGTCGGCCGGCCGGGCGGTTCATGACGTGGACGGTGCTCATGCGGCTCCTTCGAGGTACGCGTCGCGGCGGCCGGCACTCGTGAGGTACAGGTACACGTCCTCGAGGCTGGCCGCGGATGGGCCGAGCAGGTCGGCTCGACTGCCGTCGGCGACGATGCGGCCGCCGCTGATGATGACGAACCGGTCGGCGACCGCCTCGATCTCGGTGAGCTGGTGGGAGGACAGCAGCACCGTCCCGCCGTCGGCGGCGTACCCCCGCAGAAACCCGCGCAGCCAGCGGATGCCGGATGGGTCGAGGCCGTTGCCGGGCTCGTCGAGCATCAGCACGTCCGGGCGGCCCAGCAGCGCATGCGCCAGCCCGAGTCGTTGGCGCATGCCCAGCGAGTAATCGCCGATACGCCGTCGCGAATCCGCGGCGCTGAGGCCGACGGTATCCAGCATCTCGCCGATGCGATCGGCGGGCAGCCCGAGCTGGAGCGTCGACACGGCGAGGGTCTCCCGCCCCGTCCGGCCGCGATGCAGCGCGGACGCGTCGAGCATGAGGCCGACCCGCGTCGCTGGCTCGGGCAGGTCACGGTAGCGACGGCCGTGGACGGTCGCGGTGCCCGACGTCGCCGCGGTTAGGCTCGCGAGGATTCGCAGCACAGTGGACTTGCCGGCGCCATTCGGGCCGAGGAAGCCGGTCACGGTTCCCGGCCGGCAGCCAAACGTCACCCGGTCGAGGACCAGGTTCTTCCGGTACCGCTTGGTCAGATCGCGCACGTCGATCACGGTTTCCTCATTCCACGTCGGCGAGGATGCGCTCGATGGCCGCCAGTCGTTGTCTGGTGTGCTCAGACTGCTCGGTCAACGTCTCAAGACGCTCCGCGATGACCCGCTGGCTCTCGGCGGACGTCTCGGCGAGCTTGCGGTATTCCGACTCGCGGGCCAGCGCCGCCTTCGCCCGCGCGGTTGCCGCCAGTTGGACGACCACGACGGTGACCACGACCGTGATGAACAGGAACAGCCCGGCGGCGCCGACCACCTCGGTCCAGTCGTTGCCGGTCACTCGCCCTCACCGCTGCCTGCGGCCGGGACGGTCAGCGTTGCGGCCGCCGCCACGATTGCCTGCGGCGTCAGGCTTAGGGTGAACGGAGTCACCTCGTAGAACTTCATCGCTTTGCCCTCCTCGGATAGTTCCATGTGCGCGGACACCAGGCCGGCGGCCTCCAGCTTGCGGAGGTGGACTTGGAGCAACGCTCGGCTGATGCCCAGATCGCGGGCGAGCTGACTGACGTAGGCCCGCTCGCCGGCCAGCGCCGCGATGACCCGCAGCCGGTGTGGGTTGGCCAGGGTGCCCAGGATGACGACGAGTTGATCCCCCGTCGGAACCTTCATCGGATACACCAGGCTTGGCACATGCCAATGATTATTGGCATGTGCTAGGCCGGTTGTCAACCACAATGGATCTGTCATGGCCCAGTCGCAATGGCGATCGGGCTACTCGGGGACCGTTTTGGCCGGTGGTGGATCTCGTCCGTGGAGTGGCAAATGCCAGCCACACGGAGCGGGAGTAAACGAATAGGGGCTTGGCGCCAACCGTGGTGTCGGTGCCGTTCGCCTCCTCGCTGAGACCAAAGGTGGAGACGGCGGTCCGCGACACCCTACTGGCCACTGATTAGAGCGGTGACGATGGCGCTGGTCTGGCTGAGTGCCAGCGGCCCGACGTTGCCCAACGGCTCGCCCAAAGCCGACAAGGGTAGCCACTGGATCAGCTCCGGCAGGAGCGTGCCGGACGGCTCGGTGACCGCGATAACCAGGGGCATTGCGTCGTCGGCACGGGCACCGGGCAAATATGGGCAACAGATCACTCGCCCGGTCTGGGCCTGCAGATGCATCGAGTTGGAAAGCACGACCACCATCAACTGGGTGCGGGTGTCCAAGCGTGGTGCGACATCTCCCGGTCGGATCACAGGCCCGACTCCCGGTTGGCCGCGTACACCTCCGCGGCGTAGGCGTCGATGTTGAGCGCCGGCACCGTCCGGGCGGTGTAACCGGCCAGAGCGAGCCGGAGGTGTTCGTTGCGCAACGCCCGCTCAATCAACTCCGAGCGGTTCAACCCCAGATCAGAAGCGTCGGCATCGGCGACGGCCAAGACCAACGAATCTACCGTTGCCGAAATCTTCTCTTTGGCCATACGTTCATCCTACCAATCGTCCTACTGCCGTTGTGTGGACTCCTGGACGACGGCCACGACATCCGACACGCCCCAGAGGACGGCGACGCTCCGCCGGCCGCGACCTGTCCAGCATGGACAAATTGCCCGGCTCCATGCTCCGCAGCAATCAGCCACTAGGGCGACCGCCCCACGGCTAAGGGCTGCCCCGTCCTACCGACGAGCGATCGTGGCGTACAAGCATCGCTCGACGGGCTTGCCGCTCGACCGCTAACGCTCTGATCATTTGTTGATGAACGAGACGCCCGCCGCTGTCAGGCTAAGACCTGCCGTCCGGGCGGCCCCAGGTGGCGGCATCGAGCCCGGTGAATTGCCGCTGACGGCACTGCGACGGGAGTTGCGCGAAGAGACCGGGCTTGTCATTGACGCCGACCCGCCTCATGTCTGGCACCAGGAGGTCACCGCTCCAAACCATGCCGACGGCTACGACGGGGTGGTGAACGACTACTTCCTCGTCCGTACGCCGCGCTTTGATCCGTGCGGTGCGCTGTCCGATGACGAACTCGCGGCCGAACACATCAGCGGGATGCGATGGTGGCGGCACCAAGACATCGCCACATATGGCGGAACCGACCTGTTTTCAGCCCTTGACATCGCCACACCGCTGGCGGCGCTGATCGCCGGCGACTTCCCAGGCACGCCAATGACGCTCGGCCTCTAACCTCCCGGTGCCCGCAGCCGGGTCACCGCCTCCGGCGGGTTAGAAACCCGTTATCGCCGCAGGCCCTGACGAATAGGCTCGCGCTCATGACCGACGGCGACTGGAGGGATGGTGGGTTCAGGCAGCGTCGGCCCTCCGTCGAGACTCTCGCCTGGGTTGCGGCGTCGATGGGTCGGGGCAGTCGCATCGTTGGCTTTCGCCGATTGACCGGTGGCGTCTGCTCCGCCGTGCACCGGCTGACCGTCGAGCGACGTGGAATGCGAACCTTCGTCGTACTGCGGCAGTACCCGGGCGGGCTTGGCCTGCAGCCGAGCTTGGAGAAGGAGATCGCCAACCTCGGCGTGGTGGCGGGAAGCGGGCTCCCGGCACCGGCCGTCCTGGCTACTGATGCTGCAGGTGCTTCTACGGGCGGCGCGCCATCGTTGCTGATGACACGGTTGCCGGGGCATGTTCACCTCGATCCGGCGGAACCTCGGTCGTGGCTGACGAGGATCGCGGAGCTTGCAGTATCGCTGCATTCCCTCGATCTCCCCGCGAAGTTGTTCAGACCCTGGACGGACTCTTGGATCGCGCCGCTGGACGGGTTTCAGGTGCCGGTCGACGCACAGAAGCCGGCTGTGTGGAAGGCGGCGTTTGGTGCCATGGCGGCGCCGCCGCCCAAAGACACTGCCGTCTTTCTGCACTGCGATCTCCTGCCGGTCAACATGCTGTGGTCGCGCGGAAGGATTACCGGGCTAACCGACTGGAACTCCATCCATCGCGGGTCGCGTGCGATTGACGTCGGGCACTGTCGGCGATACTTGGCGGCGCTCTACTCGCCCGAGTGGGCGGAGCAGTTTCGGTCGCTCTACGAGTCGATCGCCGGGGTGAGTCTCGATCCGTGGTGGGACCTGTATGCCCTGCTGCACTATGACGACAGCGGGCCGAAGTGGATCCGTGGTCAGGTCGCTGGGCGCCGTCCCGTCGATGTGCCCGGCATGACTTCCCGGGTCGAGGCCGCTGTCGAGAAAGCACTACGGCGCCTCGGATAACTTGCGGGTTCCACAGCGCACCGGTCCTCGGTAGCTCCGCAGGCTTCGTCGGCGAGTTCGAACGAACGTCGTGCGACCGCGTGCGGCAAGATCCAGAATCGCTGCCACCTGCAGCTATGCGAATGCGGTTCTTATTCTGACCACAATGCCGCCGCTGTCGAGCTGGCCGAAAACGGCCCCTGACCTGCGCGTGAGTCCCGTGTGACAGGACTGGTGGACCGTACTTGTCAGAACAAGAACCGCGTTTCAGGGGTTACCCGTTGCAGTCTCGCCCATCCGCCAGGATCGCCGAAACCCATCGATAGGCCAGCCGTACACCCAGGCTCGGTCCGACCCGGTTGCGGCGCGGTGTAAACCCGCGCACCGGCCGACATCGAAGGCAGCCGATTCGGGTTCATGCGGTTTTCATTCTGACGACCATGCTCGCGGCCGCCGGTGAGCCGAAGCGGCTCTGACCCGCGGGTGTCAGTCCGTGTGACAGAACTTGTGGGCAATACTGGGATCGAACCAGTGACCTCTCCGGTGTGAGCGGAGCGCTCTCCCGCTGAGCTAATCGCCCGGGAACGTGGCGAGTCTACGCGACACCGCGGTGGCGGTGCGACTCCAGGCTTGACCGGGCGCGCCCGGCGCTGATTGCCGTGATCATCCTGGTTCCGGTCGGCCGGCGTCGTCGGACTCGTGGACATGGGCGCGGGCGGCGTGCGCGTCGGTGAGCAGATGATGGGCGCCGCGGACCGAGCCGTACGGCTCAGCGTGCACCACGGCGGCCGTCAATCGGGGTACCGCGTGCATCAGGCGATGCTCCGCGTCGTGCGCGATCGCGTGGGCGTCGACGATCGTCGCGTCGTCGGCGACCGCGATCTCGCACTCGGCACGCAGTTGATGGCCGATCCACCGGATGCGTGCGGTGCCGACGTCGAGGACTCCCGGCGTCTCACGCAATGTGGCGGCGACTTGATCGACTAACGCGGGATCGACCGCGTCCATCAGTCGGCGGTAGACCTGTCGGGCCGCGTCGACGAACACGACCGCGATCGCTGCCGTGATGGCCAGGCCGACCACCGGGTCCGCCCATTGCCAGCCGATCGCGACGCCGCCGGCACCGAGCAATACGGCCAATGACGTGAATCCGTCGGTACGCGCGTGTAGACCGTCGGCGACCAGCGCGGCGGATCCGATGCGCCGCCCAACCACGATGCGATACCGAGCGACGATTTCGTTGCCCGCGAACCCGATCAACGCGGCGATCGCGACCGCCCAAAGATGCCGTACGTGCTCCGGGTGCGCCAGGCGGTGGATCGCTTCGTACGCGGCGAACGCCGAAGATGCCGCGATCACCACCACGATCACGATGCCGGCGAGATCCTCAGCGCGTCCGAACCCGTACGTGTAGCGGCGGGTCGGGGCCCGTCGACCCACGACGAACGCGAGGCCGAGGGGTACGGCGGTCAGCGCGTCCGCGACGTTGTGCAACGTGTCGCCGAGCAATGCGACGGAGTGGGAGGCGACCGCGACGATCGCCTGCAGCGCGGCCGTCACGCCGAGTACGAGAAGGCTGATCCACAGCGCGCGTAGACCCTCGCGGCTGCCCTCCATCGCCGCGTCCACCTTGTCGGCTGCGTCGTGTGAGTGCGGTCGGACGAGATGCGTCAGGCGGTGCCACATCTCGGCGACCCAATGTCCGCGCCCGCGGCCGTGGTCGTGCGCGTGATCGTGGTCGTGCGTGTCGTTCGCCGTGTGCACGCCCGATGCGACATGATCATGGTCGTCGTGGTGCGGACGCGTACCGCCCATGTCGTGATCCTCTCCCGGCGGACCTGGCGCGGCCACCCAACGGCCCGGATTGCGGGGCGTTCGCGGCTCGTCGTGGTGTGTCGGTAATGTCGCGGCAGGGCCGAACCCCGGGGCGGCACCCGGGACGACACCGAGCGGGCGGGGATCGAAGGGTGGCGTGATGACGAGCGAGACCACGCGGACCGAGCCGGCGCTCGCGCGGTTCCTGGCCGAATATCTCGGCGCCTGGCCGCCCACCAGCGAGGTGACTGTGGTCGGCTCGGACGCACGCACGCTTCCCGGCTGGGACGGCCAGATCCGCGACGTGGTCGGCGTGCTGACGCCGGAGGCCGGCGTCATCTCCGTACCGCCGGATCGAGTCGCCGCGGTGCGATCTGGCGTGCGGGACTGGCGCACGGTGACCACCGACCTGCCCGCCGCCCTGGGCCGTCCCGAGGCCCGCGCGTTCCTCGGAAAGTTCCGCTGGTCGACCGCTCCCACCGAGCTGCCCGACGCGGGCGTATGGCTGGACGTGTCGGATCCGCGTGTGCCGCCGTGGCTATACCCATTCGGTGGGCAGGTGCTCGTGACGTTGTTCGAGGACGAGTACGCCGCCGGAGTCGGCATCAAGCGCCACAACGGCGCGGGGTGGGAGTTGTCGGTCGGCACCGAGGCGGCGCAGCGCGGAAAGGGCCTCGCGACGCGGCTCGTCGCGCAGGCCGCGCGGTGGGTGCTCGGGCAGGGCGCGGTCCCGATCTATCTGCACGACCCGGCGAATATTCCGTCCGACCGCACCGCAAACGCCGCCGGTTTCCCGGACCTCGGCTGGCAGATCCTCGGCGTCTGGTCGCCCGGCGTGCAGCCGGGTTAGCGCTGGTCAGACGCGTGCGACGCGGTTGCGTACGCGGGTCCACAGCCAATAGCCGAGATAGATCGGCACCTGCCGCTGATCCATGCCGTTGAAGAGCACGAAGTCGTCGGATACGTAGACGCCTCGGCGGCCGGCCCGGGCAACGGCCGCGTTACGGACCGCGGTGAGCTGTCCGACCGTCATCTGCAGCGGCGGCTCGTGTGGCTGGTAGCGGCAGCCGGTGTGGTAGTCGTGCCGGGCGGTACGCGTCATCTCGATGTGACAGCCCATCACGTGGGTCACCGGGCGGTCGGCGGCGAGTGCAACCAGCCGCTGCATGCTGTCGACGTACGCAGGCATGTCTCGGACGTAGAGCCGGCCGGGATACACCGAGTCGCCGGTGACGAGGAATCCCGTCCACGGGTCGTAGACCGCGATGGACCGCTCGTCGTGGCCGGGAATGCCGGTCACCTCGAGCACTCGGCCGCCGAGATCCAGTGACACGATCTCGGCCGGCCAAGACGTGAAGCCGAAGAACGCGGTCGCGGATGCGACGTCGGCCGGCACCACGGTGGTGTTGGCGCGGTCGGTGAACTGTGCATCGCCGGCGACGTGGTCGCCGTGACCGTGCGTGTGTGCGACGACGAGATGGTACGAGTCCCGTGGATGCCGGTCGGTCCACTCACGCACAATGCTGTCGACCGTGTCGCGCAGCGGAAACAGCGTCGGGTCCTTCGTCGCGCCGGTGTCGAGCAGCAGCGCACGATCGTTGCCGAAGAACAGGTAGAGGAACGGCGCCTCGTACGAGGTGGCCTTGCTCTGCCGCAGGATGTACGTGTGCTCGTCGTACGCGTGCACCTGGATCGGCGGATCCGCGTTCGGCTGTCCCTTCGGAGCACCGTGGATCCACGCGACATCGAGTGAACCATCGATCGGCGTCGCGGCCGTGAAGTCGATCACCGCTTGCGCCGCCCCTTGCCGTCGACCGGTTTCGGTACGGGCAAACCGAGCGCCTTGCGCTCGGCCGCGGTGAGCGTGCGCTCCTCACCGCGGTTGACCGAGATGGTTTCGGGAAGCGTCGGCCCGCGTCGGCGCGATGACTTCGGAGCGCTCTGCTTCGGTGCGGGCGCCGGCGGCGGAACCGACCTCGAAGGGACCGGCTGGGGAGCCGACCGCGATGGCGCCTGCAGGGGAGCCGAGCGCGGTGGCGCCGGTGGGGCGGCTTGCGCGGGAGCGGACGGCGGTGGCGCCTGCGGAGCCGTTCGCGTCGCGGTGGCCATGCCGGCCGGCGCACCGCGCACCGGAGGAGCGGCCGCGGACCGATGCTTCTGCGTCGGATCGACTGCTGGGATCCGCGTGGGAGCGGTCCCTTCGGTGCGAATCGGAGCGGGCGCCGCGTTTCGCTGGGGAGTGGGCGGTGTGTTTCGCTGCGGAGCGGGCGCCGCGTTTCTCTGGGGAGCGGGCGCTGCGCTTCGCTGGGGAGCCGGTGCTGCGGTCTTCGTCGGCGAAGCGGGCGCAGACTCCGCGTTGCGTCGCGGCCCGAGCAGACCGCCGAGCCAACCACCTGACTTCGCCGCAGGCGGCGCGCCACCGAGCCGAGTCGGCTCCGTGATGGACCGGGTTGCCGACTCGCCGGGTCGCAGTGCCTTGCGGGTCACGGTGCGCCCCGACTTCGTGGCCTCGCGCCGAGCGACGGACTTCGGCCGCGCCAACGTGAGACCGGCCTCCTTGACGAGCGCGCGCACGTGCGGTGGCGTCAGCTTCACCTGCGATGCCAGATCCTCGATTGGTTTGCCGGCGGCGGACATGTCGGCGAGCGCTCGGCCACGCTCGCGCCGGATCGCGTTGACAACACCATCGAAGAGCACCTGCTGATGCGTCAGCTCGATGTACCGCTGCAACGGCTCGGGCTCGCTCAACGCGTACGCGCACAGGTTGCGCAGCATGCCCCCGATGTCGTTGGGCAATGCCGTGTAACCCTCGGTCGTCTTGTCCGTCATTGCTTCGTGGCTCCTAGCTGCGCGCGCGTGGCGCCCTCATCCGAGTTCAACGCCCGGCGGCGGCAAAGTTACCCTCGGCGGACCGCGTCAAACCCGACCGTCGGCGTAGCGCGTGCCGATTTCGATGTCCGCGACGGCTCGACGTAATCCCAGGTCAGAGCGTCGCGTACGGCGTCGCAGTCGGCGTGGCGACACGCCGGGAGTCCTACCCATACGGTGGATGCGCATGCGGCCGATTGGCGGACGTCCACCTTGGAATCCGACATCGTTTGACGCTTGCCCTGGTAGCGGGCTTGAGGAGATACTTAGCCGGATGGTTAAGAATCAGTTGGACGATGTGTTCAGCGCGCTGGCCGATCCGACCCGGCGGGCCATTGTGGACATGCTGGCCGCGCACGGCCCCCGGACGGCGGGCGAACTTGCCGCGCCGCACCCGATCTCGTTGCCGGCCGTGAGCCGGCACCTGACCGTGCTGGAACGGGTCGGTCTGACCACCCGTCAGCGTCACGGGCGGCATCAGGTGATCTCACTGAACCCGCGACCCCTGCGCGACGCCGCGCGGTGGCTCGAACGGCATCACGCGTTCTGGACCGAACGCCTCGACGCGCTCGACGTCTACCTCGCCCACACGACAGAGGAGAAACGATGACCGCCGTGCAGATCACTCGCACGTTCGCCGCGCCGCTGGCTCGTGTGTGGCTCGCGCTGACCGAGCCCGAGGCACTGATGGCGTGGTTCTGGCCGGCGCGGATGGCCACCAAGGTCACCGCGGACGTACGCACCGGCGGGCGGTTCCGGATCGATGCCACCGCCGGCGGGTTCGCGGCCAGCGGTACGTACCAGGAGGTCACGCCGATGCAGCGCCTGGTCATGACGTGGCGGTGGGACGGCGAGGAGCACGACAGCCTCGTGACGATCGAGCTGACGGCGAATGATGACCGCACCGATCTGGTGCTCCGACATGACCTGTTGCCCTCGGCACAATCGCGCGACGATCACGAGCAGGGCTGGAACGACTGCCTCGACCGTTTGCCCGACTGGCTCGCGGCGGCCTGACACCGATCGCCATAGCGGCGTGCGGTTCATCACGGTGCCACTTGGTTTGACACAGTCGAACTCGCGTGAACATGGCGATGCTCGCTTTGCTGTGAGCAGGCGCACAACCGGGTTGCGATCGCGGCGTAGCGCGGGAGTCGCGGCGGCGGTTCGTCGCCGATCTGTGCCAGTATTTCTCGGTGCAGACCACCTTGCGGCCAACCCTTAGGCCACCGGTCAATCTGGTGGCCCGCCGCGCCATCGGCTACTGGACGCTGCGGGCACTGCCGGTCTGGCTCGTTCTGACGGCGGCCCAGATCATCTGGTGGGCCAGTGATCCGTCAAACACCGGCTGGCACCTGAGCGTGCTCGTCGTGGTGTCGATCATCGGGATCGCCTACCTGATCGTGATGCCGCAGTGGCGCTACCGAGTGCACCGGTGGGAGACGACCGACCAGGCGGTCTATACGCAGACCGGCTGGTTCACGCAGGAGCGGCGCATCGCGCCGATCAACCGCATCCAGACCGTGGACATGCATCGTGGACCGTTCGAGCGTTTGTTCCGGCTCGGCAACGTGACCGTAACGACCGCGTCGGCCGCTGGGCCGATCCACATCCACGGTCTCGATCTCGACGTGGCGCAGCACCTCGTGGACAACCTGACGACGATCACCCAGGCATCAGAGGGCGACGCGACATGACCGAGCCTGACGAGCTCGATCGACCGGTCGCACCCGTCCCGTCGCCGCCCGCTGTCCCGACCCGGCTCGCCGTCCCGATGGACGCTGCGACAGTGCCGGTCGCGCCTGTCGTGCCGCCGGTTGCGCCTGTCGCGCCGGGGACTCCGGTCCCGCCGGTTGCGCCGGGGACTCCGGTCGCGCCGGCGGCGCCGGGGGCGCCGGGCGGGCCGGCGGCCGAGCCGCACGACACGTCGGTGCTCACGGCCACGTCCGACCAACCCGACGCGGGCTGGCGCCGGCTGTCGGCTCGGATGCTGCTCGTACACCCGATTCAGGAGCTGCGACGACTGATCGGCGTGCTGCTCGTGCTACTGGTGGTCGGACGCGGCGACCGGAACCTCTGGCCGTACGTCGGCGTCGCGATTGTCGTGCTCATCGGCTTCGTCCGGTGGTTCACCACGTCCTATCGCGTAACACCGACCCAGGTGCAGGTGCGCCGTGGGCTGCTCCGGCGCAGCACGTTGTCGGTGCCGCGGGACCGCGTTCGCACCGTCGACCTCACGAGCAATCTGATGCACCGCTTGCTCGGGCTTTCGCGGCTGACCATCGGTACCGGTCTCTACGACCGGAAGAAGGACAACGATCTGCGCCTCGACGCGTTGACGAGTTCGGCCGCCGTACGTTTGCGTGACGAGCTGCTGCATGAACGCGACCGCGTCGACCGACGAGCCGCCGTCGCCGCGCCGGATGCGGCGGAGGGCAGCGCTGCGGTGCCACCTCCGCCGGAGCCGCCGCGGGTCATTGCGCGGCTCGACCCGGCGTGGGTGAGGTATGCGCCGTTCACCCTGTCCGGGCTCCTCACGATTGGCGTGTTCGTCGGCTTCCTCGCGAACTTGGTGAACCAGGCACACGTGAATCCGGCGCACGTCGGCGCGGTCCGAACAACCACCGATGAGTTGGCGCACCTGCCGGTGATCGGGGCGGTGCTCGTGGTGCTCGCGATCGTCGTGGTCGTGGTTGCGATGCTGTCGGCCGGCGGCTACATCCTCGCGTTCTGGAACTTCGAGCTGAGCCGGCAGGGCGGCACGTTGCATATCGCGCGCGGTTTGTTGACCACGCGAGCCACCACGATCGAGGAGCGACGTCTGCGCGGCGCGGAGATCAGCGAACCGATCCTGCTCCGCGGCGTTCGCGGTGCGCGCGCGATGGCGATCACGACCGGACTGCGCGTGGGGCGCGGCGCGGAGCGCGGTGGCTCGGTGTTGCTGCCCGCGGCACCGGCCATCGCTGTGGACGCCGTCACGGCAGCGGTGATGGGTACGCCGAACCCGCCGGCCGTCACGTTGAGCCGGCACGGTCGGCGCGCGCGTCGACGCCGCTTCAACCGGGCGCTGATCGTCACCGGGCTGCTCGCCGCCGTACTCGTGGTGCTGTGGCAGTTTGCGAACTGGCCCATCGGGTTTCCGATCGGCGGCATCGTGCTGGTCGGCCTGGCCATACCGGTGGCCGCCGATCGCTACCGCAACCTCGGCCACGCGCTGGTCGACGGCTTCCTCGTGACGCGGTCCGGTTCGCTGGTCCGCCGGCGCTACATGCTTGCGACCGCCGGCATCATCGGCTGGAACGAGCGCATGTCGTTCTTCCAGCGGCGTGCCGGACTGGTCACGCTGGTCGCGACGACCGCGGCGGGCCGTCAGCACTACGACGTCATCGACCTCGCTCAGGCGGACGCGATCGCGCTCGCCGACGCGTCGACACCCGGTTTGCTCACACCGTTCCTCGCCACCGATTGACCAGGGTCGCGGTACGGTTTGGACAGTCCGGACGATGGGCAGGTTACGACCATGCGACGTCGCGCGCTCGCCACGCTGTCCGCTGCTTTGCTGGGTGCGACCGCCATCGCGCTCGGCGCCTGCGACGGATCACAGCCGCAACCGGTAGGTCTGCTGACGACACCCGACGGCGCGCACATCGCGTACGCCGATCGGGGCGACCTCTCCGCCGCAGACTTCGAGCTGGCGAGCGGCGTCACGACGCTCGTGGTACGCAGCGGTGACCTTGGCCGTTCGCTCTACGCGGTCGCTACGCCTAGCGGTGCCGGTGTGTTGCCCGCGGCGGTTATCAGTGATGCCCACGTGGTGACGCAGCTGGTGTCCAGTGGCATCAGCGGCCCGTCAGTTGTGGACGTGACGTTGAACGACGCGGTCGCGTGGACCATCCATCTCGACGGTGGCGCCACCGAGGCGACCGTTGACATGCGCGCCGGCGGCCTCGTCGCGCTCGACTTCGGCGCGGGCGTGTCGCGCATCGATGTCACGGTGCCGGCGGTCGCGGGTACGTTGCCGGTGCGCATGTCCGGCGGCGCGAGCGAATTCGCCGTACACGCGCCGGCCGGCGAGCCGGCCCGTGTCGCGCTCACCGGCGGCGCCGGCAGCGCGACGATCGACGGCGACGTCCACACCGGGATCGCCGGCGGCACGATCTTCACGCCGACCGGCTGGGACGACGCCTTGCGGCGTATCGACGTCGACAACACCGCGGGTGTCGCGTCTTTCGTGCTCGACCGGTACTAGCCGGACCGCGGTCGCCGGGCGGCGTGCGCCGGGGTCGGCAGGCGGCGTCCGCCGCGGTTGTCGGGCGGCGTCCGCCGCGGTTGCCGGGGCGGGAGTGCAGAATGGGGGCATGAGCGCCGACATCGACGAGCTGCGCCGACTGCGCCGTGCCCGCGACCAGATGGATCGCGAGTATGCGCAGCCGCTCGACGTGCCGACGCTGGCCCGGACGGCGCTGATGTCGCCGGCGCACTTCAGCCGCCGGTTCCGGGAGGCGTATTCGGAGACGCCGTATTCCTACCTCATGACCCGCCGCATCGAGCGCGCGATGGCGCTCTTGCGTCGCGGCGACCTCACCGTCACCGAAGTGTGCTTCGCGGTCGGCTGCACCAGCCTCGGTTCGTTCTCCGCACGGTTCACCGAGATCGTCGGCGAGACACCGTCGGTCTACCGCGCCCGCAACCACGACGAGCTTCGTGCCATGACCCCCTGCCAGACGATGGTCTTTACCCGACCGCCACGAGGCGGAGTCCAGGGCCGGCCGGAAGTAAGCAGTTTCGAAGAAGCAGCCGTCGCCGCACGAGCCTAGGGTCGTGGGCATGACTGTTTCACTGAGCGGTGTCCACGTCCTGGTCGACGATCCAGACGCCGCACTCAGCTTCTACCGCGACACGCTTGGCCTGACCGTACGGAACGAGGTCGCCCGTGAGGGCTTCCGCTGGGTCGTGCTGGTCACCGATAGCCAGCCCGAGATCCAGATCGTCCTGTCGCAGCCGCACGCCGGCCGCTCGAAGGAAGACGGCGACGCCATCGCCGCTCTGCTCGCCAAGGGCGCGCTCGGCATGGTCAACTTCCGCGCCGACAACTTGGACGCGACGTTCGACAAGCTCGTCACCGCGCCCGGCGCCGAAGTGCTGCAGGAGCCCGCGAGCCAGCCGTGGGGCGTACGGGACGCCGCGATGCGCGACCCGGCGGGCAACATGGTCCGCATCGAGCAGGGCTAGACGTCGACGGCTGGGCCGCACGGTGGTGTCAGGGGCGGATTGCGTGGCGCCGCGCCGCTTATCCGCAGTTTCGGTCGAAGCGAGGGCCGTGCGGAGACTGCCACACAACAGTTCCTGGCGTCGGTTGGGACAGCCGCCAGCCGCCATCGTGCTTGAGGCGGTGGTGATGCCGGCACAGCGTGGCGAGGTTGTTCTCGGCGGTCAGTCCGCCGGCCGCGTGCGGGACCGTATGGTCGATGTCGCAGACGGATGCCGGCGTTCGACAACCTGGCGCACGACAGGTGCCGTCGCGCGCTCTCACCCAGCGACTCAACGCCGGCCCTGGCGCTCGCCGGCGAGGGTCGGATTCGGCGGGCGGCCGCGCATCTTCCGTCGCGATGTCCGCGACACGACGGCCCAACGCGCGCACATCGGACAACGTCCGAGGCACAGGCAACGGACCCATCGCTCGCAGTTCGCCATCGTCACCAGAGATCCGATATCGCCATTGCACGTCGGATCGACCGACCAAAGCGCACACGAGAGCCCGCGCGGTCGGCGCCTCGATGGGCCCGACTCCGCCTAGCACGGCCGGCTCGTCCTCGCCGCGGTAGGTGTTTCTCGAAGGCTCGTTCGCATCGACCTCGTCGAAGCCCCTTGCCAACGACGACCACGGAATGCTGACCTCGACGACGCCGCGACGATGGGTCGGCGGCTCGTTGATCGCCACGCCTTCGAGCAGGTCGAGGACCGCGTCGGCACGCAGCTGATCGAGGGTCCGCCCATCGCCGTTGGCCCGCCATGCACGTGCATATGCGTCGACGCGCTCGAATGCGGCCGCGGCACGCGCGGCGGGTAGGCACAATGCGAACAGGCCGGCGGTCGCTTCACGATCCGGTGTGAGGACGACACGCCGCTGCTCGACGGTTCGCGCCGTGCGCTTCGCGGCGCCGGCCGGGTCCGCTCGCATAATTGCCCGGCGGAGGCGATCGCGAAGCTGGGTCACCGTCCACTGCCCGGCGCTGTCGACAAGGTCGAGAGCGATGTCAAACGCCAGGTGATCGTCCACCGCGCTGAGCATGTCGTGGAAGACGCGGGCGCGGGCCATGTCCAACGCGCCGACGCACAACGCCGACCAGACCGGCTTGATGACGCGTTGCAGGTAGCGGCCGAACTCCACCTGTGATCGAGCGGCGACGTGCGTCCACCTCAGCGAGAATGCCACGAGATCCGCATCGAACCCGGCCTGGTCGCGGTCCGCCACCGCGACCACTGCCTCGAGCAGCGCGGCGTCCGCGATCGCGGCCACCCGTGCCCGGTCGCAAAGCGTGTCCGTGAGAGCGTCGATTGACGAGGGGTCTTCGCAATTATCGACGCTCATAAGTTAATACTAGTGTACGAAGCCGATGTTAGCAACGGTCGTAAGGTTACGATTCTGTTGACGCGTAAGGGATTTGGCGCGGATAGCTTCTCTCGGAGTCGCACGTGACACCGCCACGCGACCAATGCGGGGCTCGCTAGTCGGTCGGCGGCCGGCGAGACCGCTTGATCTGGCTGATACGCCGCTTCGACTCCAGCCGGCGCTCGACGGATGCGCGGCTCGGCCTGGTCGGGTGCCGTGCCGGTGGCGGCGGCGCGATCGCATCGGCGACGAGGCGAGCGAGCCGCGTTTCCGCGATCTGCCGATTGCGCAACTGCGCCCGCTCCTCGGTGACGACGACCGAGAGCACGCCGTCCACCAGCCGATGCCCGAGGCGCTCCAACGCCCGAGACTTCAGCGGTTCGGGAAGCGCATCGGTGTTGGCGAGGTCCCACAGCAACTCCACCCGCGAGTCGGCAGTGTTGACGCCCTGCCCGCCGGGACCGCCCGAACGCGAGAAACGCCATCGCAGTTCGGTTCGCGGAATCGCGAGGTTGCCGCGGATCGGAAGCGCCGTCGTCATGTCCTAGAGGCTCGCACGCCTGGCGGCGCGGCGGTCGTCGACACCGCGCCGGGTACGAGGGATGCCGGCCACAACGTGACCGGCCTCCCTCGGTACGGGCCTCCCGCTTCTGCGGACCGCTCCGGGCGGCCCATGTCGCGTCGCTACCAGCGATACCAACGGCCGCGAGCGCCGCCGGCGCCGGTGCCTCGGGCGAAGAACCCGACGATCCAGACGATTAACACGATCAGCGCGATCCACCAGAGCACGTGAACCGCGAAGCCCAGGCCACCAAGCAGCAGCGCCAGCAGCAGGACAAGCAACAGGATGCCCATGTGCCACTTCCTTTCGGTCGCCGGTGATCTACCCGCGGCCGGCGATCGGCAAACCAGTTGGTTGGTTAGGCACTCTAAGTATTAGAGTTGCGAACTGTGACGGACGTACTTGATCGCGTGAGCGCGCTCCGCGTGCTGGCCCGGCTGAGTCGCGTGCTCGAGGCCGTCGACTCCGGCCTCACCCTGCCGCAATACCGGGTACTGGCGGTGATCAGCCACGGCGGCGTACGGTCCGCGCGGCTCGCGGAGCGGCTGGCGGTCCGCCGTCCGACGCTCACGGCGATCGCCGACGGGTTGGTCGCGGCCGGGTACGCGGCCCGGGAAAGCGATCCCGGCGACCGGCGGGTAGTCCGGCTACACGTGACCGAGGCAGGGCGCGAGGCGCTGCGGCGGGCCGACGAGGCCTACCTCGAAAGGCTGTCACCGATCCTCGACGAGACCGGGCTCGGCGATCGGATCGTCGCCGAACTGCTGGCCGTCGGCGACGTGCTGGACGAGCGGTTGCGCCAGAAGGTCGCAACGGTGCCCGAGGACAGTGCGACCACGCCGGCGGACGAATCCATGGCGGCGACCGCGTGACGCAAGAGCCGGCAACGGTCGATCCGGAGTCCCGCGGCTGGCTACGCCGACTCGTCGCGGCCTGTTGGCGTTACCGCAGTCACGTCATCTTCGCGTTCGGTGCGTCGATCGTCGGTATGACGATCACGGCTCTGGTCCCGCTGGTTCAGCGCACCATCGTCGACGACTCGATCCTGTCGCACAAACGCCCATTGCTCCCGCTCGCCGCGGTGCTCATCGTCGCGGCATTGGTGTCGTACGGCGCCGCGTTCGTACGCCGCTACATGGGTGGCAAGGTTGCCCTCGACGTACAGCACGATCTCCGGCAGGACATGTTCGGTGCGCTGTCGCGGCTGGACGGCGCGCGTCAGGACGAGTTGCAGACTGGCCAGATCATCGGGCGCGCGACCAGCGACATCCAGATGGTGCAGGGCCTGCTGTCGATGATGCCGATCATGGTCGGCAACCTGCTGCTGTTCATCCTGTCGCTGGTCGTGATGGCGGTGCTGTCGCCGTTGCTGACGGTCGTCGCGCTGGCGGTCGGTCCCGGCCTGCTGTGGATCTCGACACTGGCCCGACGCCGACTGTTCCCGGCGACCTGGGATGCGCAACAGCAGGCCGCCGCCGTCGCCGCCGTGGTCGATGACTCGGTGACCGGGGTACGCATCGTCAAGGGCTTCGGCCAGGAGGAGCAGGAACTCGGCAAGCTCGACGCGGTCGCGACGCGGCTGTTCGGCTCGCGGCTCCGGGCGGCGAAGCTGACCGCGCTCTACAACCCGGCGCTGCAGGCCATTCCGGCGCTGGGACAGGTCGGCGTGCTCGCGCTCGGCGGATACCTCGCCGTGCAGGGCAGCATCACGCTCGGTACGTTCCTTGCGTTCTCCACGTATCTCGCCCAGCTGGTCGGCCCGGTACGCACCTTGTCGACGCTGCTCACTATCGGACAACAGGCGCGCGCGAGTGTGATCCGGGTGTACGAGGTGATCGACTCGCGGCCGGTGGTCACCGAGCGGCCGGATGCCACGGCGCTCGGCCACGGCGCGACGCCCGAGGTCGAGCTCGACAACGTGACGTTCGGATACGTAGCGTCGCGGCCGGTGTTGAACGGGCTCTCCCTGCGGGTGCGGCCCGGCGAGACGGTCGCGCTGGTCGGCACGTCCGGATCCGGCAAGTCCACCATCTCGATGCTGCTGCCGCGGTTCTATGACGTACAGGGCGGTGCGGTCCGGATCGGCGGTCACGACGTACGCGACCTCACGATGGCCTCGTTACGCGAAGCGATCGGCCTGGTGATGGAGGACAGCTTCCTGTTCTCCGAGTCGGTACGGGCAAACATCGCGTACGGCCGCCCGGACGCTACCAACGAGCAGGTCGTCGCGGCCGCGAAACAGGCCGAGGCGCACGAGTTCATCGCGGCGCTGCCGAACGGCTACGACACCGTCATCGGTGAGCAGGGACTGACCCTCTCCGGCGGCCAGCGCCAACGGGTTGCGCTCGCCCGAGCGCTGATCACCGACCCACGGCTGCTGCTGCTCGACGACGCGACCTCGGCGGTCGACGCACGCATCGAGGCGGAGATCCACGCGACGTTGCACCGCGTGATGGCGACGCGGACCACGCTCCTCATTGCACATCGGCGTTCCACGCTCGAGCTGGCCGACCGGGTGGCGGTGCTGGACGACGGCCGGCTCGTCGATGTGGGTACCACCGCGGAACTGACCGAGCGCTGCCCCCTCTACCGGCTGCTCCTCGCCGGCCCCGGTGACGACGCGGAAGGCATCGACGCCGGTGAGCTGGAGGTCAGCGCTCCCGAGTCGGGCACGGCTGTGGACGGAATCACGCCCGCACTGTGGGACGAGTCGAGGTTGCCGGCGTACCAGGAATCTCGGGTGGACGGCGCGCCCGTCGTGACCGCAGCGGTCGCGAGACTCGCCGCCGGCGGCCGCGGCGGTGCGGTCGGCGGACGGCGTGTCACCGCGGGCGGCGGCCCGATGACGACCGCGCTCGCGAGCATGCCGCCGACCCCCGAGTTGTTGGCGGCGGTGGCGAAGCTGCCGCCCGCGACGGATCTGCCCAACGTCGACGAGCGCGCCGCACGAGCCGCCGACCCGCACTTCACGTTGCGCCGGCTGTTGCGGCCACTGCTGCGGCCGCTCGCGATCGCGTTCCTGCTCGTCGCGCTCGACGCGGTCGCAACACTCGCGGTGCCGCTGCTGATCCGTACCGGCGTGAACGAGGGCGTGACGCAGCACGCGGTGCACGTGATCTGGATCGTGTCTCTCATCGCTCTCGCGGTGGTTGTCGCGGACTGGGCGGTCAACTGGGCGCAGACGCGCGTCACGATGCGCACGGGTGAGCGGTTCCTCTACACGCTGCGCGTCAAGACGTTCGCTCACCTGCAGCGGCTCGGCCTCGACTACTACGAGCGTGAAATGTCCGGCCGCATCATGACGCGCATGACCACCGACGTGGACGCGTTCTCCACGTTCCTGCAGACCGGCCTCACCACGACCGCGGTCAGCCTTCTCACGTTCGTTGGCATTCTGGTGGCGCTGCTCTACCTGAACCTCCAGCTGGGCCTCGTCATCGTCGCGGTGCTGCCGCTGATGATCGTGGCGACGCTGATTTTCCGCAGCAAGTCGGAGCGGGCCTATACCGAAGCGCGCGAGAAGGTCAGCATCGTCAACGCGGACCTGCAGGAGAACGTCGCCGGCATGCGCGTGGCACAGGCGTACCGCCGGGAGCGGCACAACGCGAAGCGGTTCGCCGGCCGCAGCAACGCGTACCGCGTCATCCGGATGCGGGCACAGCAGTACATCGCCACGTACTTCCCGTTCGTGCAACTGCTCTCGGACATTGCGTCCGCGGTTGTGCTCGTGGTCGGTGCGTCGCTCATCGACAACGGATCCCTGACCGCCGGTGCGCTGATCGCCTACCTGCTCTACATCGACATGTTCTTCGCCCCGATCCAGCAGTTATCCCAGGTGTTCGACGGCTACCAGCAGGCGATGGTTGGCCTGCACCGGATCCGCGACCTGTTGCGTACGCCGACGTCCACGCCACCGGCCACGGACCCGGTCTACGTGCCGGCCGGCGCTCACCTGCGCGGCGACATTCGCTTCGACGACGTGCATTTCCGGTACAGCCCGGACGCCGACGAGGCGTTGCGCGGCATCACGTTGCACGTCCGCCCGGGGGAGACGGTCGCGCTGGTCGGCCAGACCGGTGCCGGCAAGTCGACGGTGGTCAAGCTGGTGTCCCGGCTCTACGACGTGACCACCGGTGCGCTGCTGGTCGACGACGTGGACGTGCGGGCGTACGACACGCCGTCGTACCGGCACCGGCTGGGCGTCGTGCCGCAGGAGCCCTACCTGTTCCCGGGCACCGTACGCGACACCATCTCGTACGGCCGGCCGAGCGCGTCGAACGCCGACGTCGAGGCGGCCGCACGTGCGGTCGGCGCGCACGACATGATCGCGCGGCTGGACGGCGGCTACTACCACGAGATCACCGGTCGCGGCCGGAACCTGTCCGCCGGCCAACGGCAGCTGCTCGCGCTCGCTCGCGCGCAACTCGTCGACCCGGACGTACTGATCATGGACGAGGCGACCGCCGCGCTCGACCTTGCGAGCGAGGCGGCCGTGGTCCGCGCGTCGGACCAGCTTGCGGTACGCCGTACCACGCTGGTCGTCGCGCACCGGCTGACCACGGCGGCCCGCGCCGACCGGATCGCGGTGCTCGACGGAGGACGGGTCGTTGAGACGGGTACGCACGCCGAACTGCTCGCCGCCGGCGGTCTCTACGCGGCGCAGTGGGCGGTGTTCAGCGGCGATTTCGACGCGGCACCGGTGAGCGCGTAGGCGGGCGGCGGTGCGGCCGGCGACTGCGCGGACGCGGCGAAGTCGCCGAGGTGCAATCCGGGCCGGAGCGGCTAATGTACCTGCAGGTAGTCCCCCTGACCGCGATCAACCCGCGTCCAAGGCCGAGTCGGGCGCCGCCATTGGCGGGCGTCCGTGACGGGTCGCCGCGCGGAACCGAGGAGACCTTGTGCTTAGAGGCTTTCGCGACTCTTTCCTGCGCGTCAACGCCGGCTTTCGCGACTTCATCCTGCGCGGCAACATCGTCGACCTCGCCATCGGTGTGGTCATCGGTGTCGCGTTCAACGGCCTAGTGGAAAAGTTCACCGGCGACTTCATCAAGCCGCTGATCAATCTTGCCGGCGGCGGCAACACACTGTCCGGCTCGTTCCGCATTCACCACCAGACGTTCTTGTGGGCGGATTTCGTCAATGCGGTGATCAACTTCTTGTTGATCGCGGCGGTGCTCTACTTTGCCGTCGTCGTACCCATGAACAAGCTCAACGACCTGCGCCGCCGCGGCAAGCCCACCGGTGAGACGCCGGCGCCGCCGACCGACGAGGCCGTCTTGCTCGCCGAGATTCGCGATCTGCTGGCCGCCGCGAATCGCGCCACCGTCGCGCCCGCGCCGCGTGGCGCCACCGACGCGGCGGGTACGGACGCCGCACCGACGACGTAGTCGCCGGGCGGGTCGGGTTGCCGTAACGGTAGGGCCGCCGGCACTACGGCGCGCTCCGGCGCGCACGGTACTGTGCCGGGAGTTGTTACCTAACGGTAGAGGCGGGGAGTACTGATGGCGGACGCGCAACAGCGGGTGGCGATCGTGACCGGCGCCGCCCGGGGCATCGGCGCCGCGACGGCGATCCGGCTCGCGGCCGACGGTCACGCGGTCGCCGTCGTGGACCTCGACGAATCGGCGTGCGGCGCGACGGTCGCCGAGATCGTTGCTGCCGGCGGGCGCGCGGTCGCGGTCGGCGCGGACGTGTCGGACCCGAAGGCGGTTGCCACCGCGGTCGATCGCGTGACGACCGAACTCGGCGGCCCGACCGTGCTCGTGAACAACGCGGGCGTGCTGCGCGACAACCTGCTCTTCAAGATGACCGACGACGACTGGGACACGGTGCTCGGCGTCCACCTGCGCGGCGCGTTCCTGATGAGCCGCGCGGCGCAGTTCCACATGACGGCCGCGAAGTGGGGCCGCATCGTCAATTTGTCGAGCACCTCGGCCTTGGGCAACCGCGGACAAGCGAACTACGCCGCCGCGAAGGCCGGCATGCAGGGCTTCACGCGGACGCTCGCGATCGAGCTGGGGCAGTTCGGTGTGACGGTGAACGCGGTTGCGCCCGGCTTCATCGTGACCGACATGACGGCGGCGACGGCCGCCCGCGTTGGCGTCGACTTCGAGCAGTTCCAACAGCGCGCGGCCGCGGAGATCCCGGTGCGCCGGGTGGGTCGCCCGGTCGACATCGCGAACGTCATCGCATTCCTGGCCAGCGACGACGCCTCGTTTGTATCGGGGCAGACGATCTACGTCGCGGGCGGACCGCGCGGCTAGCGGCTATTCCGGCAGAGTCGTCGTCGGCGCCTTTTCGGCCAGGGTTTGGTCGGGTGGCGTACCCGCGGCGCTGAGCGTCACGGCTGGAAGTGATGCGGCGGACAGCAGCACGCCGTCGCCGGCGAGCGGGACACCCGGCACCGGTACGCCGTCGCCGAAGTCCGTCGCGCGCTGCTTCGGTACGCCGAACTCGGCGCGCAGCGCGGCGGCGACCACCCAACCGACCTGTACCCATGACGGGGTCAGCAGGCTGCGTGGGCGCCATCGTGGCTGGAACTTCTCGCAGAACCGGTTCAGGGACGCGATCTCGATCCACCGGTCCAGGCCGTGCAGGAGAAGCGCACCAGTGCGGGCGCGGATGCCCGACGCGTCGAAGATCCAGCGAAGCGCGGCGAAGTTCAGCGACACCTCGCGTGCGCCGTGTTCGCGAGCGTGCTCGACAACGTCGACGATGAGCCGCTCGGCGACGCCGTTCGGCGCGAGGATGCCGCGCGGTGCGATGTCCAGCGTGTAGATCGAGCCGCCTCCGCAGATCGCGAACCTCGCGAACGCGACCGGCTCGCCGCCCGGCGCGTACGCGGTCGCGACCAGACAATCCGACCGCGGCGTCAACACGGCGTCGAGGTTCATCGCGAAGCCACGTTCGTGCGCCCCGCCGAGCCACTGCTCGAGCACCGGGCGCAGGCGTCCCGCGTGCTCGTCCGTCAACGGTGCGATGTCCACCGTGACGCCGGCGTTGCGGGTACGGCTGACCGCCTGCCGTACGTTGCGCATGCGTCGCGACGCGAGAGTGAACGTGGGCACGTCGAGCACCGCCTCGTCACCGACATGCAAGCCGCGCAGGCCGAGCTGGCGCCACCGTGGTCGCATCTCGTCACTCGCGCCGAGCACCGCCGGGCGCCAGCCGTGCCGCGTACAGGTGTCGAGGTACGCCCGCATGGCGTCGAGCATGCTGGCCGGCTCGCCGACCGGGTCGCCACCGACCAGCGCCGTACCGAACAAGACGCGGTAGCCGATCGCGGCGCGCCGGTCGGGGCTGAACACGTAGCTCTTGTCCGACCGGGCGGCGAACGGCGCGAGGCTGTCCGCGTCGTCGTGTGCGGCGAGGAATCGCACCGCTGCGCGGTCGGCGACGGTTGCCGGTGGGGGAGACGCGGCCGGCAGGAACGCCACGAGCACCGCGATCACCGCGGCACCAGCGATCACCGCCGTCATGATCGCGCCGCGCCAGGTGGCCGGCGTTCCGGTGGACAGGTCGACGATCACCGCCCGCCCCGCGCCCGCCGCGTCGTGCCGGTTGCTGACTAGGTCGTACCCGCCGCCGACCAGTGCCGCGCCAACCGCGACCAGCGCGATGTGCGCGGCCAGACGCAGCCGCACCGGATCCGGTCGGGTCACGAACTCGTGCCGCAACGCGACCAACGCCACCAGGCCGCTGCCGGTCATCACGACCGCCGGGGCTCGATGCGCCATGGCGACCACCGTGGCGAGGGCGAGCATCCCGATGCCGCCGATCCACGCCGCGTACCGTCTCGTCGCGAGCCCCCGCGCGGTGGCAAGCAACAGCACACCGGCGATCACCGCCGGTGCACGTCCGGGCACGCCACCGTCGATCGGGGCGGCCAGTTGCACGAGCCTCGCATGTGGCCGTACCGATGTGAGAAGGTTCACGCCGCCGACGAACGCGATGATGAGCGCGATCAGTCGTACCCCACCAAACCGCACCAAGTGACCTTAGCGATCTCGCCGTAGCGGCCGTCAAATTTGGCATCAGATTGCTATAAGCCGGTAAACAGCGTCTTAATCGGACATTCACTTTGATAGTGATGAATGTTTAACTATCTCGTCTCGGAGGTGGTCGCGGCGCGTCCGTTCCTTGACTATGGGGAGCCGTGAAGGGACAACATCGCCGACCCGGGCTGTCCGCCGGCGCCCACTTGTTCGTGACGCTGCTGGTCGTGGTGCTGGTTGCGGGCGTTGCGGTTGGCGGCTGGTACGGCTATCGGTCGGTACGCCACGAGCAGGCAGCGGCGTGTCCGATCGGCGTGACCCTAACCGTGGCCGCGGCGCCGGAGATCGCGCCGGCCGTGTCCCGGCTGGCTGGCACCTGGAACGCGAACCGCACCGCGGTAGACGGATCATGCGTCCGCATCACTGTCAACGCGGTTGCTCCGGCGAGCGAAGCGGCTGCCATCGCGGGCGCGGCAAAGGTCTCGGTGGCCGGTCTCGGCGAGGCGAACGGTGACACCGCGATCGCCGACGTGTGGATCCCGGATTCGTCGACGTGGCTCGCTCGGCTCAAGGAGGCCTCGCCGGAGATCGCCATGAACGGCGTGTCGGTGGCCACCAGCCCGGTCGTGGTCGCGTTGCCACAGCCGGTCGCCGAGTCGCTCGACGCTGCGACGCCAACCTGGAAGACGGTCCTCGCCGCGCTGTCCGCCGGCCAGCTGCGACCCGGGCTCGTCGATCCGAACGTGGACGCGTCCGGCTTGGCTGCGTTGTTGGCCGTCGGCGGGGCCGCGCAGAGTACTGCCGGCGCGAGCGACCCGTCGAGCGCGCAGACCACGACGATCGCCGCGATGCGCGCGTTCGCCACTGCCGCGAGTGAACTGCGCGCCGATCTGATGGGACGGTTCCCACGCGCGGCAGACCCGACGTCGATCGCGCGGAGCCTGTCGCTTGCGCCGGTACCCGAGCAGAGCGTGCTTGCCTACGACGCGGCCAAGCCGCCGGTACCGCTCGTCGGCGTGTACCTCGACCCGGCGCCGCCCGCGCTCGACTACCCGTACACGCAACTGCCCGGCATCTCGGCGGAGAAGGCGGACGCCGCGGCCGAGTTCGAGGCGCTGATGGCCGGCACCTCCTGGCGTGCCACGCTCGCCGCGAGCGACCTGCGGGCGGCCGACGGCACGTACGGCGCGCATATGCCGAAGATCGCAGGTATGCCGGCCGGTCCGTTCGGACCAACGACACCGGTGCCGGGCGCCACCGTCGATCAGGCGCTGTCCACGTGGTCGGCGGTGACCGTAGCCGGCCGAATGCTTGCCGTCATCGACGTATCCGGCTCGATGGCCACGAAGGTGCCGACCGCCGGGGGAGCGACCCGCGAACAGGTGACCGTGGCGGCCGCCAAGGCCGGTCTGGCGCTCTTCGACGACCAGTGGACCATCGGTCTCTGGACGTTCGCGACGAACCTGCGTGGCAGCACCGACTACCGAAAGCTTGCGCCGATTGCGCCGCTGTCCACTGGGCGGTCGGGGATGCTCGCCGCGCTGTCACAGATCGAGCCGGTGCCCAACGGCGATACCGGGCTCTACGACACGGTGCTCGCCGCGTATAAGGCGGTGCAGCAGGGCTGGGATCCGCGCCGCGTCAACTCGGTGGTGATCATGACCGATGGCGAGAACGACGACCCGTCCGGCATCACCCTCGAGGCGCTCCTCAAGCAGCTGAAGGCGATCAAGAACCCGGCCAAGCCGGTCCAGGTGATCGCGATTGGCATCGGCACCGACGTGAGCGAGGCGGAACTGCGCAAGATCACGGATACCACCGGCGGCGGTACGTTCGTCACCGCCGACCCGTCGAAGATCGGCGACATCTTCCTGCGGGCGATCGCGCTCCGGCCCGGCACGCCGAAGTAGTCCGGGTCGGCGTTGCGCTATTGCTCCTCGATCGTCCGGTGGGTGATCCATCGCTCGACGAAGAATGTGAGAACCGGAACAAACCCCGCGATCACCAGCAACGCGACGCGCCTCAACGACCATCGCGCGCGACGGCTGAGGTCAAACGCTAAAAGTAGGTAGACGATATAAAGCATCCCGTGGGTGAAACCGACGATATGGACCACCGTGGATGCACCGGCCGCCCACGCCGATACCAGCACAATCAGTAGGACGCCGACGATGTAGGCGAGTGTGCGATAGCGCAACAGTGCGCCACGAAGGCGGGGCGGCACGTCGTGGGCGGTGGTGCGCTCGGTCGCGTGGCCCGCCGCGGTGGTCACCGGTTCAGCCATGAACGTTCTCCGTCTTCTTGGTGCGGGACTTCTGTGTGCCGGATATCTCGGTGCGGGTCTTCTCGCGCCCGGTCGGGTAGTCGCGCGGCCGCGCGCCGGGGTTGGCGGCAAGCCATGCCAAATAGTGGTTGTAGTCGGAATCCGCGTCGATGCCCACGCCGGCCCGCTGGTCGCCGGCGCGTCGCGCGAGCGCAGCGCCGACATCGAACGTCGTGACGCCGGTCGCGCTGTCGACCGGCGCGGTGGCGACGGTGTCCGCGGTCGCGGTGTCGACAGTCGGGTGCGCTACGGACTCGGTCGACCGACCGTGGTCGGCGCGCAGCGCAAGACGCATCTCGCGAATCCACATAAAGATCACGAACGCGGCGAAGAACGGCCACTCGATCGTGTAACCGAGGCTCAGCGGGTTGCCATCTTCGGCGCGGCCCAGCTGCCACCAGCCGAGTCCGAGGAACACGGCAACGAGCACGACCACGATGGCGTGCCGCAACAGCCATCCCGGGCTCGCCAACCGCCTCATGCCGGCGAGCGTACCCGCGCCAGATCGGCGTACGGTCACCGGCGCTCGCGGCTAGTCGACAGATGTACGCGAGCGGCCCCGGGCGCCGGCCACCACCAAGCCGATGCCGAGTACGGCGACGATCGCACCGATTACCGCCCAGATCTTGTGACCGTTCATGCCGCCGGTGCCACCGAACACGTCCAGCCCTTGCATCGTCCAGACCGCGCCGGCCAGCACGAGCAGTACGCCGATGATCACAAACGTACGCTTCACGACGCCACCTCCGTCACGCCGCGGCACCCTCCGGCATCCGCAACACCCAGCGGTAGGCCTGGACAAGTCCGGTGTCGAAGCCGGCCGCCGAGCCCCAAAGGAACAGACGGAACCGCCGGTAGAGCGGTTCACCCCAGCGCGCCACGATCTCGTCGCGCCGGGCGTCCAGCCGCCGCGCCCACAGCAGGCACGTCAGGTAGTAGTTGTGCCGGTCGTCCTGGAGGCTGATCAATTCGAACGGCGAGCGCGCCACCTCGTGCAGGTATTCGTGTAGCAATAGCGGCGACTGGCCGCCGGGGTAGACGTACCGGCTCATGAACGTCGAGATGTTGTGCTTTCGCCGCATCGCTAGCGCGTCGAGGTAGACGCGGCCGCCCGGCTTGACCAGTTCGGCGTACTTGCGGATGGTGGCGCGGTAATTCGGCAGGTGCTCCGTGACGCCCATGTTCACGATCGCGTCGTACCGCGTGCGGCTCGTGTACGCGAAGATGTGCTCCCGTACCACTCGGGCCGGCAGCCCTTCGTCGGCGATCAACTTCGCGAGGTAGCGCTCCGACTCCTTCGACAGCGTGAGCGTGGTCACCTCGACGCCGCGCTTGCCGGCGTACTCCACCCAGGCGCCCCACCCGCCGCCGATCTCCAGCACGTGGTCGCCGGGCTCGAGGCCGAGCGCGTCGTACGCGAGATCCATCTTGCGTGTCATCGCGTCCTCGAGCGGCTCGTCGTCGCTGGCGAACACGCCCTCGGTGTAGCAGCGGTGACGCTCGTCGAGGAACGAGAGGAAGAACTCGGAGTCCTCGTCGTAGTGATGCGAGATCGCTTCCCGGTCGCTGGCCTTGCGTCCCTTCACGAGGGCCGGCGCGAACTGCGACAGCCACTTGATCGGATGGACGTCGTGGAAGAAGCTGCGCATGCGCAGTGCCACGGCGAGGTCGCCGTCCACGTCCAGCCATCCCTCGAGGTAGGCCACCGCGACGCCGAACTGGTCGAGCGAGGTGAGCGCCTTCGCGGCACGTGGATCCCGTACGGTGATCGTGAACAGCGGGTCGCCCGCGCCGAAGCGATGCGGTTGCGCACCCGCGTCGGCGACCGCGAACGGCACACCCGGCCGATCGGCGAAGTACGTCTCGTAACGGCGCTGCAGTGCGCCGATCATCTCGGAGGTGGCCACGGCGCCAATGTAGCGCCCGGTTGATCGCCGGCGACACGATCCGGCCGGATGCTGCCACGCCGTGCGGGCCCACACCGCACCCGTACCCACGACGTCGGGCCTGGTGGGACGGACCGCTAGCATGGACTGTCGCCGACCGCGTGATCACCTGTCGAGGGAGCCCACCGTGCCCGAAGCCGTCGATATCGCCGCGCCCGACGCGCTCGCCGTCGCCGCCGGCACGACGTGCGCCGCGGCGGTCGATGCCGCCGGGCTGCCGACCTCCGGCGGCAAGGCGATCGTGGTGGTGCGCGACGCCGACGGCCGGCTCCGCGACCTGGCCTGGGCACCCGACGCGGACACCGTGGTGACGCCGGTGTCGATCGACTCGCGGGACGGTCTCAATGTGTTGCGCCACTCGACCGCGCACGTGCTCGCGCAGGCGGTGCAGGACGTGTTCCCGGAGGCGAAGCTCGGCATCGGGCCGCCCATCGAGAACGGGTTCTACTACGACTTCGATGTCGCCACGCCGTTCCACCCGGACGATCTCGGCCGGCTCGAGAAGCGCATGCAGGAGATCGTCAAGTCCGGTCAGCGCTTCCGGCGGCGGCGGTTCGACTCGGTCGACGACGCGAAGGCCGAGCTGGCCGACGAGCCGTACAAGCTTGAGCTCGTCGACGTAAAGAGCGACGCCGACGGCGCGGGCCTGGACTCCGACGAGGCCATGGAGGTCGGCGGCGCCGAACTCACCATCTACGACAACGTGGACGCGGGTACGGACAAGGTGGTGTGGTCCGACCTGTGCCGCGGACCGCACCTGCCGAACACCCGGCTGATCAACGCGTTCAAGCTGATGCGCACCGCGGCCGCCTATTGGCGCGGCTCGGAGCGCAACCCGCAACTGCAGCGCGTTTACGGCACCGCCTGGCCGACGCGCGACCAACTCAAGGACTACCTGAGGCTGCTCGAGGAGGCGGCCCGCCGCGATCACCGCAAGCTCGGCGCGGACCTCGACCTGTTCAGCTTTCCCGACGAGCTAGGCTCCGGCCTCGCGGTGTTCCACCCCAAGGGCGGCATCATCCGCCGCGAGCTGGAGAACTATTCGCGCCTCGCGCACGAGGCGGCCGGCTACTCGTTCGTGAACACCCCGCACATCACCAAGGCGCAGCTGTTCGAGACGTCCGGGCACCTGCCCTACTACGCCGACACGATGTATCCGCCTATGCAGCTCGAGGGCGCGGAGTATTACCTCAAGGCGATGAACTGCCCGATGCACAACCTGATCTTCGCGGCGCGTGGGCGTTCCTATCGCGAGTTGCCACTGCGGCTGTTCGAATTCGGTACGGTCTACCGCTTCGAGAAGTCCGGTGTGGTGCACGGCCTGACCCGGGTGCGCGGCCTGACCATGGACGACGCGCACATCTACTGCACGCCGGAGCAGATGCAGACCGAACTTCGCACGCTGCTCGCGTTCGTGCTCGACCTGCTTCGGGACTACGGCCTCGCGGACTTCTACCTCGAACTGTCCACCCGCGACGACTCCGACAAGTTCATCGGCGAGGCGGCCGAGTGGGAGGCCGCCACCGAAGCACTCCGGCAGGCCGCGACCGAGTCGGGGCTGGAGCTCGTCCCCGATCCGGGCGGTGCCGCGTTCTACGGACCGAAGATCTCCGTACAGGCGCGCGACGCGATCGGGCGCACCTGGCAGATGTCGACGATCCAGCTGGACTTCAATCAGCCGAAGCGGTTCGGGCTCGAATATCAGACGGCGGACGGCACCCGTGCGCAGCCGGTGATGATCCACCGTGCGCTGTTCGGTTCCATCGAACGGTTCTTCGGCATCCTTACTGAGCACTACGCGGGCGCGTTCCCCGCGTGGCTCGCGCCGGTGCAGGTCGTCGGCATCCCGATCCGGGACGACCACGTCGACTATCTGGCGTCGTTCGTCGAGCGCCTGCGGGTGTCCGGCGTACGAGCCGAAGTGGACACGTCCGACGAGCGGATGCAGAAGAAGATTCGCACCGCGCAACAGCAGAAGATCCCGTTCATGGTGATCGCGGGCGACGAGGACGTCCAAGGCGAGACCGTGTCGTTCCGCTATCGCGACGGCTCGCAGCGCAACAACGTGCCGCTGGACGACGCGGTCGCGCACGTGGTGGACGCCGTGCGGTCCCGCGCGAACGTTGGGCCGTCGGCATCGTGAGCGGCCTGTATCTGGTCACTGGCGGCGCGGGGTTCGTGGGCAGCCACCTCGTTCGACGCCTGCTGCGCGATCACCCCGATGGCCGCGTGGTGTCACTGGACAACTACTTCACGGGTACGCCAGCCAGCCACGTCGACGACGAGCGGGCGACCTACCTGCAGGGCAGCACGGTCGACATCGCGAAGGTGTGGGCGAACGCGGGGTTGCCGGCCCCGGCGGTCATCTTCCACATGGGCGAGTATTCACGGATCGTGCAGTCGTTCGAGGACGTCGACACCACGTGGGAGTTCAACCTGCACGGCACGAAGGAGGTTGTGCGGTTCGCGAAGGCGAACGAAGCGAAGCTCGTCTACGCCGGATCCAGCTCGAAATTCGGCAACGGCGGCCAGGACGAGCGCCTCAACCCGTACGCGTGGACGAAGGCGAAGAACGTCGAGTACATCCGCAACTTCGATTCGTGGTACGGCCTCGACCACGTCATCACGTACTTCTACAACGTCTACGGTCCCGGCCAGATCCGCACCGGCCGATATGCCACCGTGATCGGCATCTTCGAGGACGAGTACGAACGCGGTGAGCTGCTGTCTGTCGTGTCGCCCGGCACGCAGACCCGCGACTTCACGCACATTGACGACATAGTCGACGGGATCATGATCTGTGCCGAGCGCGGCTTCGGCGACGGCTACCTGCTCGGTACGGGTACGCCGCACCGGATCATCGACGTGGCGAAGATGTTCGGCGTGCCGTACCGGATGGTGCCGGCCCGGCGGGGCGAGCGCACCCACGGTCGGGCCGACACCGACAAGGC
>DASTMZ010000084.1:0-15029 GCA_035713725.1 Micromonosporaceae bacterium | reverse complement strand
GAGAGTCAACGCGATCGCATCAACAAGCACCTTGCGCATCTCACCTGGCAGCGCCTTGAAGAGGGTACGCAGCCGTGGGAGCGCGAGAAGATCACGTCTGCGGTATTTGCGGTTGCTGACGAATGGGTTCGCTTTCTTGGTTCTCGCCATTCGGATCTGGGCACGGCGTTCGCTGATCGCGTGTCGCGAGCCCGGCAGCATGTCGCCACGGGCGGCGCGTCAGATTTGTAAAACGCAAGGTCAACGCGTGCTGCCTACTGCAGAACGCCGTGGCGGCGCGCCGATCTGTCCGCGTACCGACCTGCAGTGGACGCGGCCGGCGGTGGCGATTGCGACGAGTCCTCTATCGTGGGTCGATGATCTCCGGAGTCTCATGTACCGCGGCCTGAACCTGGCGGTCGCGTTCCTGGTCGAGTTGGCCGCACTTGCCGCGTTCTGCTGGTGGGGCTTCACGCTGTCGGCGCCGACGTGGGCACGCATCATCGCTGGTATCGGCGCGCCGGTGGTCGCGGCCGTGTTGTGGGGACTGTTCGCGGCCGCGGCGCGTCCCCGGTTCCGGCTGCCGTACGGCTGGAAGATGCTGTTCAAGGCGGTGTTCTTCGGACTTGCCACGGCTGCGCTCGTGGCCGGCGGTGCTGTTGTGCTCGGCATCGTGTTTGCCCTGATTGTCGTCGTGAACACGGTCCTGATCCGAATTAGTAACCTCGACGAGGGCATCGGTGCCTAGCCGTCGGCGCTACAGGTGGTGACATCGTGACTGTTCGCATCGTCGGTGCAGCGTCGTGGCGGGCAACGGTCGGGACTCTAACCGCGACGTGGCCGCTTGCTCTTCTCACCGCCTGCGAGTCCGGCATCACCGTGGACCTTCGATCGCGCCACCTGAAACGAATGCTCCGGTCGTTCGTGCCGAGCACCCCATCTGCAGTGTTGTGGACGGCTGCTTGGTCTGACCTCGCTTCCGTCGACCTCGCAAGGCGAACTGTCGTTCTGCGGAGCCTGCATGGCGGAAGTTGCCGCTTCCAGACCTTGACGCGTCGACGCATGCGTCCGATCGCTGCGGAACTTGAACGGCGCGCGATACCTGTGAGGCGGGTGCGATCGACCTTTGGGTGGTTCTGGCGGTGACGGAGACCTCGACACGTGGCTTGCGGTCTCGGTCCTTTTGCGGCCACCATCGATGCGATGACTTCACAGGTCATGGAGGCTGGGAGTGACGTTCACTCAGGTCGCGCGGGTGTGTCTGCGCTCGTGGACATTCCTAGCCTGGGCCGGGTTTTCGGCCTGGGCGCAGGTGTGGGCGAGCAACGGCCATGAGCTGTGGAATTTCCTGTTCATTCCAGTCACTACGGTCGGTGGTAGCGTCATCGCGACACGGATCTTGCGCGAGCTTGGCCTGAAAGGCGTCACGTCTGGCCCCAGCCGTCGAATCGGACGAACACGCGAATCGGACCGCCGCTAATGTCGCGGATATCCGTGCACCCAAGCGATTCGTAGAACGCCTTTTGGCGCGGTTCGTCGTCAGTGAGCAGGACTTTGCGGCGCACCCCCGAATAGCGAGCCAGAACGGCCTCGACGAGCGTGCGGCCGATGCCCAGGCGTTGCTGGTCAGGCGCCACCAGCACGTCCTGCAGGTAGCAATCCGACACGCCGTCCGAGATCGCCCGCGCCAACCCGACGAGACGAGGTCCGCGTCGCGCGGTGACCACGAACGACGAGCCGGCAACCGCCGCGCGCAACGCCTTGGGTTCGCGGGTGTACGCCGTCCAGCCGACCGCGTCATAAAGAGCGAGGAGTTCGCCAGTCTCGGGCGATTCGTTCGGGCCCAACGGTTCGATGGTCAGGTCATCGACGTCCACCCGCCGGATCATAGTCGCGCACCAGGCACTCGCATTCGTTCGAGTCCCGCGCTCAACGGCGACGATTGATCCGCCAGAGCGCCAGGATCAGGACGACGGGCCGAAGTCGACGTCCTTCGTCTCCACGATGCCGGCAGTTCGTCCCGGCGCCTTGTGGTTCTGCCAGTACAGGTTCGTGTGCGCGATGACCATGTCCGGCGGCGGCGCACCCCATGGGCTCAGGTCCTCGGTCGTGTGCGCGTCGCTCACCAGAGTCGCGTCATATCCCCGAACGATCGCGCCGTGCAGGGTCGACCGGATGCACTCATCGGTCTGCGCGCCGGACACCACGAGCCGCCCCACGCCGAGGTCGGACAGGACGTCCTCAAGCGTCGTTTCCTCGAACGCGTCGGCGTAGTGCTTTTCCACCAGCGGTTCAGCATCAGCCGGCGCGAGCTCGGAAACGATGCGCCACTCGTCGCTGTCGCGTGCGAGTCCGTCGTCCGAGTGTTGGACCCACACAACGGGTACGCCGTCGCCGCGCGCCCTGTCGACGAGGCTGCCGATGTTGGCCACGACCTTGTCGCGCTCGTGGGCGCCGTCAACGACACCGGTCTGTGTATCGAGCACCAGTAGCGCCGTCTTCGGCCGGTTCTGCAGCGTGGTCATGGGCGACCTCCATTCGATCGGCATCGACGGTATCCGTACCCACCGACAGCGTGGTCAGCCGCCCGAGTCGTCGTGCTCGGCGTCGGCCGGCACGGTCACGTCGTCCCGGTCGTCGAGCCACCCGTACGGCAGGACGACCCTCGCCGGCGCATTCGTACGCCCGCGTGGCTGGCCGATGTTCACCAGCGGGAACGGTTCGTCGGCGTCGAGCTTGCCCAGCAGGTCGTCGAGTTCCATGAGCGACGACGACATCGCCATCGCGCGACGGATCTCCGAGCCGACCGGGAAGCCCTTGAGATACCAGGCGACGTGCTTCCGGAAGTCGGTGACCGCCTCGCGTTCGGCGCCCCACCAGTCGACAAGCAGCTCCGCGTGGCGGCGCATCACGGACGCGACCTCGCCAAGCGTTGGCATCACGCGCTCGGGCCGGCCGGCGAACGCGGCCGCGAGATCGGCGAACAGCCACGGCCGGCCGAGGCAGCCGCGCCCGACGACGACGCCGTCGCAGCCGGTCTCCCGCGCCATCCGCAGCGCGTCGTCGGCCTCCCAGATGTCGCCGTTGCCGAGCACCGGGATGTCAAGCGCCTGCTTGAGCGTTGCGATCGCGTCCCAGTCGGCGGTGCCCGAGTAGCGCTGGCTGGCGGTACGCGCGTGCAGCGCGACCCACTGCACGCCGGCGTCCTGCGCGGCGAGTCCGGCCTCGACGTACGTCAGGTGATCGTCGTCGAGTCCCTTGCGCATCTTGACGGTGACCGGGATGCCGGCGGGCGTCGCCGCGTCCACGGCCGCCTTCACGATGGCGGCAAAGAGCCGTCGCTTGTACGGGATCGCCGAGCCGCCGCCCTTGCTGGTGATCTTCCGTACGCTGCAGCCGAAGTTCAGGTCGATGTGATCGGCAAGGTTCTCGTCGACGACGCGACGCACGGCGCGCGCGGTCATCGCCGGGTCCACGCCGTACAGCTGCATGCTGCGCGGGTGTTCGTCCGGACCGAACTCGATCATCCGCTCGGTCTTCGGGTTCCGGTACGCCAGCGCGACCGTCGTGATCATCTCGCAGACGTAGATGCCGGCACCCTGCTCTCGGCACAGCCGACGGAACGCCACGTTGGTGATGCCCGCCATCGGCGCGAGCACCACGGGTGGCTCGACGGCGTACCCGCCCAGCGTCAGCGTTCCGGTCACGGGTACCAGGATCTCATGTTCGGCGAGGACGGCCCGGACGCGCGTGATCGACGCCGCGGCTCGCTCACGTTGGCGTGGGATCGATGATCGGCTCGGTTACCGGCTGCCCCGGAATGGCGGCCGGACCGATCTCGGCAACCTCGGCGGACTCGTCGGCGGCCAGGCCGCCGCTCGGCGGGGCGGTGGTCTCGGCGGGTGGGAACGCGATCGCGGCGTAGATGCCGGAGGCGACGATGAGCACCCCGGCAATCGAGAAGATCAGATCGATGCGGCCCATGTGTAGCCCGGCGATGTCCGCGTGGAAGTGCAGCAACGCGGTGCTGGCCAGCCAGCCGGCGACGACTATCGAGATCATCGAGGCGGCCTGGTTGATCGGGTTGAACACCGCGATGACGCGGCCGAGGTATTCGCGCGGCGCCGAGTTGAGCAGCAGCGGAGCGATCGACGTGTTCAACATCGTGACCGGCACGGCGAGCAGGAAGAATGTCACGGCGCCGGCCCAGAAGGCGGTTTGGCGCGCGAACAACAGCACGAACAATCCACCGAGCAAGAGACCGAGCCAACTAGTACGCCGTGCGTTGATCAGCTTCACCACCATGCTCGCGGTCAGCGCGCCGATGATGGCGCCGACACCGAACGCCATGGACATGAAGCCCAGCAGGCGTGCGTTGGAGTGGAGGTTGTCGGTCACGAAGAACACGTCGAGCGTGTTCATCGCGCCGGTGCCGAGTTGAGCGATGACGGCGGCGGTCAGCAAAGCTACGAGGAACCGGTTGCCGCCGAACATCTTGAGCCCGGCGACAAACTCGCGGACGAAGCTGGCGCGCTCGCTCGCCGGCGGCGGCGGTGCGACGTCGGCGCGGATCGAGCGGATCGCGACGTACGACACCACATAGCTCAGCGCGTTAACCAGCAGCGCCCACTGAAAGCCGATGGTGAACAGCAACGGCGCGGCGATCGGCGGGCCGATGATCGCGGCCACCGCCTGCGTCGCCTGCCCGATGCCAGCCGCCTTCGCCCGGTCCACGTCGCCGGAGACAACCTCGCCGATGGTCGCGAACCGTGACGGGTTGAAGAACTGCTCCGCGACGTTCACGCCGAAGACGACCACGTAGATGATGGTGAGCCAGGCGCCGGTCGGCAGGTCGTGGGTCGGAATGAAGGCGAGCACCGTCAACAGGCCCACGAGCATCGCGCGGATGACCTCGGTCCGCAGCATCGTGGTGATCCGGTGCCATCGGTCGACGAACACGCCGGCGAGCGGACCGACCACCAGCACCGCGAGGCCAACGGTGAGCAGGATGCCGCTGACCGCGGCCGGTGCCCACGTCTTCCCCTTGGCGAGCACGGTCGCGACCCACAACACCAGCGTGGTGTCGAAGACCATGTCGCCGACCGTCGAGACGGCCTGGCCGTACCACAGCCGCGCGTAGTCCCGATTAATGAGACGCCGTTCGATCCACGACATGCGATGTTGGTACCACAAGTTGTCGCGCATGGATGCCCCACGCGTTGGTACAGATGGGCGCAATGCTGCGCTAAGCTGCGCGTGGGATCGCTCCCACGAAATGAAGCGATCGGCTCTTGTCCCGCACCTGATCGCGCGTCGGGGTGACCCGCGCGTCCCCCTCCGGAGTCGCTTGCCTTAGCCTGCACCTATCCGCCGGGACTCGTCCCGACGTTCCTTACTGTGGAAATTGCCGTCGGTGGTCGCCGGAACCCACCGACTTGGACTCACCTGTGCTGGAGGCTGCCGTGGCCGCGACCACCAAATACGTGTACGACTTCGCCGAGGGCAACAAGGAGATGAAGCAGCTCCTCGGCGGCAAGGGTGCGAATCTCGCCGAGATGACGAACCTGGGCCTGCCGGTCCCGCCAGGGTTCATCATCACGACCGAGGCGTGCCGGGCGTACCTGGTCGATGGGCACGAACCCGACGGACTCGCCGCTGAGGTCGACTCGCACCTTGCGGCGCTGGAGAAGGCGATGGGTCGCCGGCTCGGTGACCCGGACGACCCGCTGCTCGTGAGCGTTCGATCGGGTGCCGCGTTCTCCATGCCGGGCATGATGGAGACGGTCCTCAACGTCGGCCTGACCGACGCCAGCGTGGCCGGCCTGGCCGCACAGTCCGGCGGCGACGAGCGATTCGCATGGGATTCCTACCGACGACTCATCCAGATGTTCGGCAAGACCGTCTGCGACGTGCCCGGTGAGGCATTCGAGCACGCGCTCGACGAAGCGAAGACGGCCAAGGGCGTCCGCAACGACGTCGAGCTCGAGGCCGACGACCTGCGCAGGCTCGTCGACGAGTACAAGCGGGTGTTCACCGACGTCGCCAAGCGCGACTTTCCGCAGGATCCACGCGAGCAACTCGACCTCGCCACCCGCGCCGTTTTCGAGAGTTGGAACGCCGACCGCGCGGTGCTCTACCGGCGGCAGGAGCGGATCCCGGCGGATCTGGGTACGGCCGTCAACATCGTCTCGATGGTGTTCGGCAACCTTGGCGCCGACTCGGGCACCGGTGTGGCGTTCACCCGCGACCCAGCCACCGGCGACCAGGGTGTCTACGGTGACTACCTGCAGAACGCACAGGGCGAGGACGTCGTCGCAGGCATCCGCAACACGGTGCCGCTCGACGATCTCAGCAAGATCGACAAGGCGAGCTTCAACGAGCTGATGGGCATCATGGCCAAGCTCGAGGGCCACTATCGCGACCTGTGCGACATCGAGTTCACGATCGAGCGCGGCAAGCTGTGGATGCTGCAGACGCGGGTCGGCAAGCGCACTGCCGCTGCCGCGTTCGTGATCGCGTCGCAGCTGGTCGACGAGGGCGTCATCGACATGGACGAGGCGCTGACCCGCGTGACCGGCGCCCAGCTCGCGCAGCTGATGTTCCCGGCCTTCGACGTGTCCAGCGATCCCGCGCAGCTCACCCGTGGCGTGGCCGCATCGCCGGGTGCGGCGGTCGGCAAGGTCGTGTTCTCCTCGCAGCGCGCGGTCGAGGAGGCGAGCAAGGGTGAGAAGGTCATCCTCGTGCGGCGCGAGACCAACCCGGACGATCTGCCGGGCATGATCGCCGCGCAAGGCATCCTCACCAGCCGCGGTGGCAAGACCAGCCACGCCGCGGTCGTCGCTCGCGGCATGGGCAAGACCTGCGTGTGCGGCGCCGACGAACTTCAGGTCGACACCAAGGCAGGCAGGTTCACCGCCGGCAGCACCACCATCGTCGAGGGCGATGTCATTTCGATCGACGGTACGTCTGGCCGCGTGTACGCCGGCGAGGTGCCCGTCCAGCCGTCGCAGGTCGTGAAGTATTTCGAAGGCACGCTGGACACGTCGGCCGACGAGAATCGACTGGTGGACGCGGTCGACAAGATCGTGCGGCACGCCGACACGCAGCGGCGCCTCGGCGTGCGTACGAACGCGGACAACGGCGAGGACTCGGACCGCGCTCGCCGCTTCGGTGCCGAGGGCATCGGCCTGTGCCGGACCGAGCACATGTTCCTCGGTGACCGGCGTGAACTCGTCGAGCGGCTGATCCTGGCGCCGGACGACGACGAGCGACAGGCCGCGCTCGACGCGCTGATGCCGTTGCAGCGCGCCGACTTCGTCGAGATCTTCCGGGCGATGTCCGGACTGCCGGTGACGATCCGCCTGATCGACCCGCCGCTGCACGAGTTCCTGCCGCCGCTTGAAGACCTCGCGGTGAAGGTCGCGCTCGCCGAGGCCGAGGGTCACGTGGACGAGCACGACAAGACGGTCCTCGCCGCGGTGCGTCGCATGCACGAGTCGAACCCGATGCTGGGCCTGCGAGGCGTACGCCTCGGGCTCGTCATCCCCGGCTTGTTCACCATGCAGGTGCGGGCGATTGCCGAGGCAGCCGTAGCGGTGAAGCAGGAAGGTGGCGATCCGCGTCCGGAGATCATGGTGCCGCTGGTCGGCGCCGTACAGGAACTCGAGACCGTACGCAACGAGACGGACGCCGTGCTGCGCGCCGTCGCGGCGGAATCCGGCGTCGACGTACACACGTTGATCGGCACGATGATCGAGGTGCCGCGCGCCGCACTCACCGCCGGTCAGATCGCGGAGGCCGCCGAGTTCTTCTCGTTCGGCACCAACGACCTGACGCAGATGGGCTGGGGCTTCTCCCGTGACGACGTGGAGGGTTCGTTCTTCACGCGCTACCTCGACCTCGGCATCTTCGGCGTCTCGCCCTTCGAGTCGATCGATCGCGACGGGGTCGGCCGGCTCATCGACATCGCGGTGAAGGAAGGCCGCGCGACGCGGCCGAACCTGAAGATCGGCGTGTGCGGCGAGCACGGCGGCGACCCCGACTCGGTGCACTTCTTCCACCAGGTCGGCCTCGACTATGTGTCCTGCTCACCGTTCCGTGTGCCGATCGCGCGGCTCGAAGCGGGTCGCGCCTCGATCGAGTCGGCGACCTCGGACACCCGCTAGTCGCCTCGGGGCACTGGTAAGCGCGTCGGCGGCGTGCCGGCGAGGACCTCGGGCGCGCTGGCAAGCGAGCTAATTCGGTTGCCGGTAGCGGTCGTTCGCGACTTAGCTACCGGCATGACCGAGCTGTCCGTCCGCCCGTACGCCGACGGTGACGCTGCCGCATTGTGCGACGTCTTCAATGATGTCGAGGTCGCGAACGGCGGCGAGCCTGAGCACACCGAGACGGATACGCGCAACCTGCTTGAGGCCTGGGTCCGCGACCACGCGAACGACACGCGTCTCGTCATGTCCGGCGATCGCCTGGTGGCGGCGGGCTTGCTGCTGACACCGCCACCCGGCGGCCAGCACATCGATCTCCTAGGTGCTGTGCACCCAGACTTCCAGGGCCGCGGCATCGGTCGCGAGCTGCTGACTTGGCAGTTCGACCGCGCACGCACCATCCACGCTGATGTCGCCGCCGATGAAGACTGGCACGCCGAAACCAGCGCGAACGGCGCCGACAAGGCAGCGACCGCGCTGTTCGAGCGCTTCGAGATGAGCCCGGTGCGGTATTTCTTCGGCATGGAAGCCTCGCTCGACGGCGTGGCGAGCGTCGAACTGCCGGACCGGATCCGCGCGGCGCCCTACACCGAGGACCTGAGCGAGGCGGTGTACGAGACGCACATGGCCGCGTTCGCCGACCACTGGGGATTCCAGCGACGCCCGTACGCGATGTGGGTCAAGCTGACGCTTCAGTCCGACCAGTTCCGTCCGGACCTGTCACGCATCGGGCTCGACGGCGAGGACATCGCCGGCTACGTCTTGGCGTACGACGGGCCGGGCGACGTCGAATACGTCGGGCAGGTCGGCACGCGGCGCGAATGGCGTCGACGAGGACTCGCCAGCGCGCTGCTCGCGGAGTCGATGGCGGCCGGCGCGAAGGACGGCAAGACGAGCGCCAAACTCGGCGTGGACGCTGACAGCCCAACCGGTGCGGTTGGCGTCTACGAGCGCGTGGGTTTCCACACTCGCCAGAAGTACGTGGTCTACCGCACTCCGCTGGAGCGAGCATGACAACCGGGTCAGAAGTCCGCTCGCCGGCAGACGCGCCGGCCGACACACCGGCCGTGCCGGCTAACGGGTCTGCCGCGCCGGCCGACGCGCTGTTTGCGCCGGCCGACGCGCTGTTTGCGCCGGCCGACGCGCCGGCCGCCGCACCGCTCGCCGAGCTCACCATGCGGCCATATCAGGATTCGGACGCGACGAGCGTCGCCGAGTTGCTGAACGAGCGCGAGGTGTCGTTCGGCGGCGATCCGTACTTCACCGATACCGAGATCCACGACATGACGTCGTCGTGGGTACGAACGATCGACACGGATACCCGTCTCGTGTTCGCGCCGGACGGTGTGCTTGTCGGCATGGCGATGGTCGCGCCGCCGGAGGATGGCGGTTCGATGGGCGACACGTTCGGCGGCGTACGGCTCGGCTGGCTCGGCCGCGGCATCGGTCGCGCACTGCTCTCGTGGCAAATCGAGCGGCTCGGCGAGTTGCGCAGCGATCGTGCGCCGGACACGGAATGGACGGTGGACGTCGGCGCGAACGTACGCGACGAGTCCGCGGCCCGATTGTTCGAACGGTTCGGCCTGACGCCGGTGCGCTACTTCTTCGAAATGCTGCTGCCGATTGCGGATCTGCGGCCAGCCGCGATGCCGGACGGATTCCGTGTCGTGCCATACACCGGCGATCTGATCGAGTCGCTCTACGAGGCGGACGACGAGGCGTTCAGCGAGCACTGGGGGCACGAGCGACGAGCGTTCGACCGATGGCGTGTCAGCGCGATCGACAGCGAGCTGTTCCGGCCGGAGCACACCCGCATCGCGCTCGACGGCGACGAGATCGCCGCCTACGTGCTGGCCTACGACGACGGCATCGGCAGCCACTACATCGGCAAGGTCGGCACCCGGCGGCCGTGGCGCCGGCGCGGTCTCGCCGCCGCGTTGATGTCACAGACGATCGAGGCGGCCGCCGCCGATGGCAAGACGCTCGCGTCGCTCGGCGTCGACTCGGAGAACGCGACCGGCGCGCTCGGCGTCTACGAACGCCTCGGCTTCTCGGCACGGCAGCGCTTTGTGGTCTCCCGAAGGGCGCTGACCTAACGCGGGTTGCCAACGGCGTCGCGTCGGCACCTGCCCGCGTCGGCTCACGCTAAGGTGATCACCGATGGCCAGCCCAGACCGCATCGGCGGGCCGCATCCCGACGACGAGCGCTACGTCGAGGAGCCGCCGAAGGATCCGACCACGCTGCCGATCGACGGCCGCCGGTCGCCGTTCCAACGCGACCGCGCGCGCGTGTTGCACTCGGCTGCGTTCCGCCGCCTCGCCGCGAAGACCCAAGTGCACATGGCGGGTACGGACGACTTCCTGCGTACCCGCCTGACGCACTCGATCGAAGTAGCGCAGATCGCGCGCGAAATGGGCCAGCGGCTCGGATGCGATCCGGATGTGGTGGACACCGCCGGTCTCGCGCACGACCTCGGCCACCCACCCTTCGGCCACAACGGCGAGGACGCGCTGAACGAGGTCGCCCAGGCGTGCGGCGGCTTCGAAGGCAACGCGCAGACGCTGCGCGTCCTGTCCCGGATCGAGGCGAAGGTGATGGACGCCGACGGCCGCTCGGCGGGACTGAACCTCACCCGGGCGACGCTCGACGCGTGTTGCAAGTACCCGTGGTCGGTCGACGCCGGACAGCGCAAATTCGGCGTATACGACGACGATGCACCGGTGTTCGCGTGGTTCCGAGCACAGGCCACCGAGCCGCTGCGTACCTGCCTCGAGGCGCAAGTGATGGACTGGGCGGACGACGTCGCGTATTCCGTACACGACGTCGAGGACGGCATCCACGGCGGGCATCTGCGGCTCGAGTTGCTGCGCGACGACGAGTCCGAGCGGGCGGCTCTCTGCGCGGACGTGGCGGACGCATATTCGGTGGAGACGGCGAGCGATCTCGCGGCCGTACTCGACGAGCTGCTCGACGATCCGGCACTCGCGCCGATGTACGGATTCGACGCAAGCCACGCGAGCCTCGTCGGCCTCAAGCAAGCCACGAGCGTGTTGACGGGTCGCTTCGTCGCGGCCGCGCTGACCGCTACGTTCCGTGCCAGCGGCGAGCGACCGCTCGCACGGTACGACGCGAATTTCGTCGTACCGAGGCGCACCCGGGCCGAGTGCGCACTGCTGAAGGGTCTGGCGCTGCGCTATGTGATGCGCCGGCCGGGCGCGAAGGAGCGCTACGCCATGCAGTACGACACGCTGGTCGAGCTGGTGGCGGCGCTGACCGACCGGGGCGCCGACGCGCTCGATCCCGTGTTCGCACCGTTATGGCGCTCGGCACCGGACGACGGTGCACGGCTACGCGTCGTCATCGACCAGGTCGCGAGCCTCACCGATCCGGCCGCGATTGAGTGGCACGGCCGCCTGGTCGGCTGACCAGGCGGCGGCGGGGCGCCGGGCGGCCGAGCGCCCTGCCGGTGGGCGCCGGGCTAGCGCAGCGCGCAGCTTGTCGGCGACCCGGGCTGCTTTGAGATCGTCGACGTGCACCCACCGGAAGCCGCTGACCTCGGTCCATTGCAGCGTCACACCGAGGTCGGATCGCGCGATGAACGCATACCGAAGGTCGTAGTGCAGGTGTCTCACCTCATGGCGGGCACGGTTGCGCGGGATTGCATGAACGTCGATGTCGATCGGGTCCGGGTCTAGCAATGTGATCGTCTCGGCAGCGACGCCGGTCTCCTCGGCAAGTTCGCGCAGCGCCGCACCGAGCAAGCTGGCGTCAGTCGGGTCCAGGTGGCCGCCGGGCTGCAGCCACTTGCCGAACACGTTGTGCCACACCTGCAACATGCGATGGTCGTCGTCCAGCACGAGGGCTGAGCACGTGACGTGGCCTGGCAGGTCCGCACGGTCGATGATCGGCGCAGCGGATCGTACGTGGTCCAACAGGGAGGAGAGGCGGTCGCGTTCCTCGCGGTTGATATCGACGTAGCGCTGGACGACGGACGCGATCTCGCTGCTCTCAACCATCGATTTCAGTGTCGCCGACGCGATCGGTTCGGTCCAGCGCCGCGACACGCAGCTGGCCGGCGGCCGGCTGCCCGTCGAGTGACGACGGGTCGACACTCCACGCCGCGGCCACTCGCATCACGTCCGGCTCGCCGACGACGATGTCCCGCTCGCCGTCCGGACCACGGTCGCGGTTGTAGGACGCCGGCAGCCCGAGCGCAAGCTCGGTCGCGTCCGGTTCGCCGTACCACCGAATGACCTGACCTCGCTCGCCAACGTAGCGGAACGCGCGGACGAGCCGCCCGCCGACGGCGCGTTCCCAGTCATGCGCCTCGGCGACCCGGTGCGTGGCGAAGAACTGCACGTCGGCGTCGAGCGCGGCGGAGACCGTCGCGATGTCCGGTGCGCCGTCAGCCGCGAAGAACGCGCGACCGACGACGAGCGTCCACGCGCGACCGCCCGCGCCGGCGAGTGGCGGCGTGATCGCCAACCGGTCGTCGGTGAGGTAGGCGAGGTCGATGCCGTGTCGCCAGTCGACCGCACCGAGGTCGCGCACGCCCAACGCCGCCATGATCGCCTCGGGCGGTACGTCGCGGTCGGCCGTGCCGATGGCAAGCCACGCCTGCTTCACGCCGAAGCCGACCATGCGCGCATCTCCCATGTCGTGCAACCTACGCCGACGGCTTGGCGGTGCGCGGGATCACGGTCCTGGCGGCCTGCGCGACGGCTCGCCAACATAGGCTTTGATCATGACGTACGACAGGGGGGATCGGTCGCCCGCCGACCAGCCGCGCTTCCCGCAGCGCGGTGCACCGGAACGACGGGCGGTGTTGCGGGTTGCGCTTGCCATCGGCGCGACCACCGGTGCCTACGGTCTCTCGTTCGGTGCGATCGGCATCGCGTCTGGACTGTCGCTGTGGCAGACGTGTGCGCTGTCGCTGCTGATGTTCAGTGGCGGATCGCAGTTTGCGTTGGTTGGCATTCTCGGCTCCGGCGGTGGCGTAGTCGCCGCCTCCGGCACCGCGGCACTGCTCGGTTCGCGCAACGCGTTCTACGGCCTTCGGCTTGCCGAGTTGCTCCAGCTGCGCGGCGTCGCGCGGGTCGCGGGCGCGCAACTCGTGATCGACGAATCGACCGCGGTCGCAACGACGCAACCGACCGTGCCGGCCGGCCGCCTCGGCTTCTGGGCCACCGGCCTGTCGGTCTTCGTGCTGTGGAACCTCGGCACCGTGATCGGCGCCGCCGGTGCGGGACTGATCTCCGATCCGGCCGTGCTCGGCTTCGACGCCGCGGCACCGGCCGCGTTCGTGGCGTTGCTCGCGCCACGCATGCGCGGCCGCCAACCGTGGGCCGTCGCGTTGACGGCGTCTGTCGTCGCACTTGCGGCGGTGCCGTACGTGCCGGCCGGCGTACCCGTGCTTCTCGCCGCGCTGGTGGCCATCCTCGCCGGCTGGCGCCGTCGGCCGGACGACGCGTCCGCGGACGAACCAGACGGGCAGCCGGCATGACCTGGGTTGCGGTGTTGGCCGGATCGGCGGCGTGCTATCTGCTCAAGCTTGTCGGCCTGTCCGTGCCGCAGCGCGTGCTCGGCAATCCACGGGTACGCCGGATCGCCATGCTCTTGCCGGTCGCGGTGCTGGCGGCGCTCGTGGTGATCCAGACGTTCACCATCGGGCATCGACTGGTGCTCGACGCGCGGGCGGCCGGCTTCGTCGCGGCCGTCATCGCCGTCGTGTTTCGTGCGCCGTTCCTTGTGGTAGTTGCGCTTGCCTGCGTGACGACCGCGCTGGTGCGCTTGTGGTTGTGAGGGCGCCGCTGGGACGGCATGAACGACCTTGTAACGCATGTGCTGTTATTCCGCGGCGGTTTCAGCACTTCTGTTACAAGCTCACGGATCTTCGCGTCGCTGTCGCGTCCGATGCCAATGTCCCGCGCGCGAGCGAGGGTCGACGGCGGCGGCGCCGCGTGGCGACCGGTCGACGCGTGCGGTAGACAGTGGTATGCGCTACGCGCGGCTCGGCCGCACCGACCTCGATGTGTCCGTTCTCGGCCTCGGCTGCGGGAACTTCGGCGGCATCGGGTCCGCGCCGGAGTTGTTCGAACGCGGCGACGACGAGCCGACCGCCTTCGCGCTGATGGACGCCGCCCGGGAGCACGGCATCACGCTCTTCGACACGGCGAACGCATACGGCGGCGGGCGCTCCGAAGCGATGATCGGGCGTTGGTTGTCGAGCCGGTCCGGCGCGCGCGACGACATCGTGCTGACCACGAAGGTACGCAACCGGGTCGGGCCGGATCCTGGCGACGAGGGCCTGTCCGCGCGGCACATCAAGGAGCAGATCGAGGCGAGCCTGCGACGGCTGCGAACCGATCGGGTCGATCTCTACCTGGCGCACGAGCCCGATCGGGCCACGCCGATCGAGGAGACGCTCGGTGCGTTCGACGAATTGGTACGGGCGGGCAAGGTGCGGCACGTGGGCCTGTCGAACTTCTCGGGCGCGGAGGTGGACGCCGCAGCCCATGCCGCCGGGCCCGGTGGCCTCGCCGTACCCGTGAATCTGCAGTCGAGCTATAGCCTTCTCGACCGCGCGGCCGCGGCCGACGCTTTCGCAGTCTGCGAGCAGCATGGCGTGGCGTTCACGGCGTATAGCCCGCTCGCCGGTGGCTGGCTGACCGGCAAGTACCGCGCCGAGCACCCGTTCCCGGCCGGCTCGCGGATGACGCTGCGTCCGGAGCCGTACGAGCAGTTCACCAACGACACGACGTACCGGATGATCGACGAACTTGCCCAGCTTGCCGCGGCGCGCAATCTATCGTTGCTCACGATGGCGCTGGCGTGGGTGGTGACCG
>DASTMZ010000083.1:0-16778 GCA_035713725.1 Micromonosporaceae bacterium | reverse complement strand
TGCTGGTCGACCGCGCCGGTACGACCACGGTGGCGTACGACAAGCAGCAACTCTGCGGGCCGGACGAGAAGGCGCTGTTCGTCCGGGGCGACGTTGGCGTCACCGTTGCCGTGGACGGCTGGCGCTTCGCCATCGGCATCTGTCACGACGGCTGTTTTCCCGAGCACGGTCGCGCGGCCGCGTTAGGTGGCGCTGAGGCGTATCTGGTGCCGAGCGCTTATCTGCTCGGTTCGGAACATCGTCGCGACATCTACTACGCGGCACGGGCACTAAACAACTCGATGTACGTGGTGTTCGCAAACGCCGTCGGCGGCGCGCAACCGTGGCGTTTCAACGGCGGATCGGCAATCTACGATCCCGAGGGCCGCGCCATGCGCAAGGCGCCAGACGACGGCGAGCGCATCGTCATCGGCGACCTCGATCCGGCCGAAGTCCTACGCATGCGCGCCGAACACGAGATGCTCGCCGACTGCCGCATCGACCTCAGCAATCGCGTGTCGATCACGATTGCGTGACCGTCAGTTGTGCCAATTCTTGTGACACGCCGCCCAATTCGCGCCGGTTGTCGGGGATGTTCGGCGACAATGCGCGTCTGCGTGATCAACGGGTCACCCTGGGACTGGTGTGCAGCGCGGTGTGTCGCGTAATGTGCGCGCGTGCCGTTGTTGCTCCTTGACCTCGACAACACCCTGATCGACCGCGCCGCGTCGTTCCGCGCCGTCGCTCGCGAGGTGCTGTACCGGATCGGGGCGCCCGCGGACGATCTTGAGTGGCTCCTGAAGGTCGACGACGACGGACACGCGTCGCGCTGGGAGGTCGCCGAGGCGATCCGCGACCGATACGGCCTGTCGATTTCCACCCTCGATCTGATCGACGCGTTGCACGACGGCGTGGTGGGCTACAGCCGGCTGGATCCGATGGTTGCCTGCGCGGTGAAGATCGCCGGCCAAGCCGGATGGGTGCCGGTCGTGGTGTGCAACGGCGGGATGCGTCAGCAAGAGGCGAAGATCCGCATGACCGGGCTGGACCGCTATCTCGCCGACTGGGTCATCTCCGAGGAGGTCGGCATTCGCAAACCGGACCCCCGGATCTTCGAAGTGGCGGCCGACCGTGCGCGCATGCCGGTGCGCGGCGCGTGGATGATCGGTGACAGCCCGGCCTCGGACATCGCCGGCGCGAAGGCGCTCGGCATCCGCAGCGTCTGGTTGCACCGTGGGCGGAAGTGGACGGAGCGCCACTACGCGCCGACGGTCACCGCCGACAACCCGATCGCCGCGCTCGCCGCGGTCATGTACCACACGGGTACGCGCGACCCGCGGCAGTATCGACCGCTGGTACGCGAGCGCTACATGCCGCGCGAGACGTTCACCGGCGCCTACGCGCGAGTCGGTTGACCGCCAAGTTCGGTTGACCGCGAAAATCGTTTGACACGGCGAGCCGCCCGCTGGCTATGCTTCCCGGGCGTGCCGAGTGTTCGGTGAGATCAGTAAGCCGACCGTCCGCCGCACGTTGTCTGGTCCGCACCGGTGATCCGGTCGAGTGGAGGGAGGGGTGAATCGTGGCCGCCTTTGTCGTGCCCTGCATCCGCCATTCCATCCGTTCGATCGAAGGACTTTCACCTTGCGTGACTATGACCCCGGAGGGCATGACTCCGGACGCTTTGAATCTGGGGATTCGCGCGTAACCAAGCGCCGTCGTTTCGATGACGACGACCCGATATTTCACAAGCGCACCACCCGTGAAGCCGACGACGCTCCCGAGTTTGAGGCCTGGGAAGTCGCCGAAATGGGCGGCGCCGATCGCTGGTCGACCTGGGACACGCCGACCGCTGGACAGCGCGGTCCGAAGCCGTACCCGGATTGGCTCGTGACCGAACTGGCCGCGGCCGACAGAGAGCTCGGCATCCTCAAGACGGGCAAGGAAGCCGACGTGTTCCTCGTCGAGCGCGGCGTCCCGCGTACCAGTCGATTCTGCGTGCTCGCGGCGAAGCGCTACCGCGCGTCGCAACATCGGCTGTTCCACCGCGACGCGGGTTATCTCGAAGGTCGCCGCGTGCGTGAGTCTCGCGACAACCGCGCGATGGCAAAGCGCACCACCACCGGTATGCAGATGATTGCCTCGCAGTGGGCGAACGCGGAATTCGGTGCGCTCTATCGCATGTACGAGCTCGGCGTCCCGGTGCCGTATCCGGTGCAGATTCTCGGCACCGAACTCATGCTCGAGTTCATCGGCGAAGCCAACGAGAGACAGGCGGCGCCCCGGCTCGCACAGTTGCGTCCGGAGCGCGATGAGCTGTCGAACCTGTGGGATCAACTCGTCGCGGCAGTCGGACTCATGGCTCGCGCCGGCTTCGCACACGGCGACCTGTCGGCCTACAACATCCTCGTGCACAACGGCCGGCTGGTGCTCATCGACCTGCCGCAGATCGTCGACGTCGTATCGAATCCGCAGGGGCCCGACTTCCTGCGGCGCGATGCGAGCAATGTGGCGAGATGGTTCACGTCGCGCGGCATGGATGTGTCGGGCGACGATCTCGCGACCGAGCTGATCGCGGAGGCGAACATCCGGTAGGACATCAAGAACGCGGCGTGGTCCGTGGTCGGGGCTACCGGGCCGTTGCGGTCGTCGTGACGGTCGCGGTGTTGACGGGTACGGCCGGCGGCTGGCGGTACCCGTCGACCGCCGCCGTGATCGCGTCGACCCACGCAGCGCGCGCCGTGGCCGGCTCGTTGAAGAAGCAGCCGAGTTCCAGTGAGGCCATGCCGTGTACGAGTGCGAAGAGCTGCATCGCGGTGGCCTCCGGATCGCGGCCCGGGAACCGTCCACTTGCGACACTGCGTGCGACGGCGTCGACGACGCGTTCGAACGAGCGCATCGACGTCTCCACCTCGGCGCGGTCCGCGTCCGCATTGGTAAATAGCCGACCGAACCAGAGTCCGTAGAGGTACGGCTGCTCCAGCGCGGCGGCTCGGTAGGCTAGCGCGAGTGGCGGGAACTCGCGTGTCGGATCGTCCGGATCGACCGGTACCGCCTCGTGATGGCGCCGCATCGTCTCCGCCGCGACGCTGAACAGCGCACGCAACAACCCGTCCTTGTCCCCGAAGAGGCTGTAGACCGCACGTGTCGTGGTGCCGGCCGCGTCGGCGACCCGCCGGACCGTGACGCCCTGCTCGCCCTCGGCGCCGACGATATCGGCGGCGGCGTCGAGCAACGCTTGCCGCGTCTGCTCGCCGTGCTCCTTTGGGCGACCCATCTTTACAGAATAGCGGAACAGCGTTACGTTACATCGTAACGTTATGGCGAACGGGTCAGGGAGGTCCGGGTCATGGACTACGACGTGGTGGTTGTCGGAGCGCGTCCGGCGGGCGCGGCGACCGCGATGCTGCTGGCGAGGGCCGGCCTGAAGGTGCTCGCGGTGGATCGTGCCCGGTTCCCGAGCGACACGCTGTCCACACACCAGATCCAGGTGCCCGGGAGCGCTTGCCTGGCACGGTGGGGCGTGCTGGACAAGGTGATCGCGAGCAACTGCCCGCCGGCGATGGGGGCGAGGTTCGACTCTGGCAAGGCAGTGCTGATCGGTGACTACCCGGCAAGCGACGGCACACGCGGCATCTACAGCCCCCGACGCACCGTGCTCGACACCATCCTCGTGGACGCGGCACGGGACGCCGGTGCGGACGTGCTCGAGGGCTTCGACGTCGACGACGTGGTCGCGTCCGACGGTCGCGTGACGGGCATCCGCGGCACGGAGAAGGGCGCCACCGGGCAGAACCGCACGTTCACCGCCCACCTCGTGATCGGCGCGGACGGCAAGCACTCCCGGATCGCACGGGCCGTCGGTGCCGAGACGTATCGCGAGCGCCCGACGCAGTCGGCCAACTCGTACGCGTACTGGTCGGGCCTGCCGATTACCGGCGGCGAGATCTATCTCCGGGACCGGCGCCTGATCGGGGCATGGCCGACGAACGACGGGCTGACGCTCACCTTCATCGAGATGCCAATCGCCGATTTCAAGGCGTTCCACGCGGACTCGGTTGCGAGCACGCACGCCGCGCTGGACATGGCCGCGAACCTCGGCGAGCGGGCACATGCCGCGACGCTCGTCGAGCACATCCGCGCCACACCCGATCTGCCGAACGTCTTCCGCAAGCCGTACGGACCGGGCTGGGCGCTGGTCGGCGACGCCGGGCTCGTGATGGACCCGATCACCGGCCAGGGCATCGGTCACGCGCTGCGCGATTCGCAATGGCTCTCTGACGCGGTGATCGCGGGGCTGAGCGGCGACCGGCCACTCGACGAAGGGCTCGCCGAGTTCCAGCGGCGTCGCGACGACGCGAGCGGTCCGATGTTCGACTTCACCACCGATCTCGCGTCGTTCCGGCCGGATCCGACCGCCGACATCCTGTTCGGTGCGCTGGAGCGCAAGCCGGAACACGTGAGCGACTTCCTCGGCATGCTCACCGGCACGTATCCGGTCAAGGACTATTTCGCCGGCCGTCACATGGGCCGCGTGGTCGGCCTTCGCGGCACCATCCGCGTGATGGCGAGCCAACTTCGCGGACGCCGGATGGCCGCTTCCGAAGCAGCCGGCGCGCAGAGCTAGCCGCGCGACGCTAGGGTCCTGCGCGTGGATGGATCGGTTCGACGCATGTTCGTTTGCTCGTCCCACGGTCGACCCGCGACGCACATTGAGATCCACGGCGGAGATCTGCTGTGTGCGGAGGAGGTTGCCCGCCTGCGATACGCGGTGATTACCGACGGGCGCGAGTTCCGGTCGCTGACCGAGGTCGACCTGCACGTGGTGGCACCCGAGCACGTGTGTCGGGTGCCGACCTGCGACGCCGAGCCCCACTTCGGTCGGACGCACGCCTACTGCGTCGACCATGTCGGCGTCGAAGGCCCAGATCCGACTCTTATCGGGTATCGGCCGAGCACCGCTGCGGGGGACGACGCTTACAGCAACGGAGACCGACACGCCATCCCGGTAGAGCTCGTGCATCGCATCGTTTGGGTGCACTACGCGCAATTCACAGTTGAGGATGCCGTGCCATCACCGCCACCCGTCAATCGTCCCGGCGGCGTCGGTCTGGTCGGCGCCGTGCGTGGTCGAGCATTGTTCACCACAGGCACGCACACTGGCCGCGTACGCGTCGATGTGGCGGTCGCAACTGGCGATCCTGGGCCAGACGACTCGTACGAGGACATCGTCGAAATCGACTTCATCGCGCGCACCCAGCGCGTGATGGTCGTTGAATGGGGCAACCAGGTAATGCACGAGTTGCCCCCACTCCCGAACCCGCCCGGCACATACCGGCTGCGCTACCACGCCACCGGCATGGACGAGGGGCACGCGCGCGACACTACGTCCGACCCCGGCGGTCACGCCTTCGAGCGATACCTCATCCAGATGTGGCCGTCTGATCCCGCGCCGCCCGCAATCCTGCGCACCCGCAGCCAGATGGCGCGCTACTGGCAAACACCAGCCGAGGGCTAGACGTCAGCCTTCCAGCATCTTGCGCAGCACGAACTGCAGGATGCCGCCGTGGCGGTAGTAGTCGGCCTCGCCGGGCGTGTCGATGCGTACGGTCGCGTCGAACTCCACATTGTCCGCTGTCACGTGCACCGTACGCGGCGTCGAGCCGTCGTTCAGCGCCGTGACGCCGGTGATCGTGAACGTCTCGTCGCCGCGCAGCCCAAGGGATGCCGCGGTGTGACCGGCCGGGAACTCGAGCGGCAGCACGCCCATGCCGATCAGGTTCGAGCGGTGGATGCGTTCGTAGCTCTCCGCGACGACGGCGCGGACGCCGAGGAGTGCGGTACCCTTCGCGGCCCAGTCGCGTGACGAGCCGGAGCCGTATTCCTTGCCGGCCAGGACCACCAGCGGTACGCCGGCCTCCTGGTACGCGACAGAGGCATCGTAGATCGTGACCGGTTCGGTCGATCCGGTGAGCAGGTTGCGCGTGAACCCGCCCTCGACACCGGGTACGAGTTGGTTGCGCAGCCGGATGTTCGCGAACGTACCGCGGATCATCACCTCGTGGTTGCCGCGCCGCGAACCGTACGAGTTGAACTCCTTGCGGTCCACACCGTGCTCGGTGAGGTAGTGACCGGCGGGGGAGTCCGGCTTGATCGATCCGGCCGGCGAGATGTGATCGGTGGTGACCGAGTCGCCCAGCTTCGCGAGCACGCGCGCGCCCGCGATGTCCTCGACCGCCGCGGGTTCGTGGCGCATGCCGCCGAAGTACGGCGGCTTGCGCACGTACGTCGACAAGTCGTCCCACTCGAACACGTTGCCGGTCGGTGTCGGCAACGACGTCCAGCGTTCGTCACCGGCGAACACGTCGGCATAGTCCTTCGCGAACATCTCAGCGCTGACCGCCGAGTCGATGACATCCTGGACGTCGCGCGGGCTCGGCCAGATGTCAGCGAGCATCACCGGCTTGCCTTCGGTGTCGATGCCGAGCGGGTCACGGGTGAGGTCGATGTCCATCGTGCCGGCGAGCGCGTATGCCACCACGAGCGGCGGCGACGCGAGGTAGTTCATCTTGACGTCCGGGTTGATGCGGCCCTCGAAGTTGCGGTTGCCGGACAGCACCGAGACGACGGCAAGGTCCGCCGCGTTCACCGCCGCGGACACCTCGTCGGGCAGCGGGCCGGAGTTGCCGATGCACGTGGTGCAGCCGTAGCCGACCAGGTTGAAGCCGAGCTTGTCGAGGTAGGGCACCAGTCCGGCCTTCTCGTAGTAGTCCATGACTACCTTGGAGCCCGGTGCGAGCGAGGTCTTCACCCACGGCTTGCGCGACAGACCGCGGTCGACGGCGTTGCGCGCGAGCAAAGCGGCGCCGATCATCACCTGCGGGTTGGACGTGTTGGTGCATGACGTGATGGACGCGATCACCACCGAGCCATGGTCGATCTCGTACGTCGAACCGTCCTCGCCGGTCACCATCGTCGGCTTGTGTGCACGTCCGCCGTTCGCGCGCGAATTCGACGCGGGGGAGTCGGACGCCGGGAAGCTCTCCTCGCTCTCCTCGTCGACACCGTCGTCGGCGGCGTAGTTCGGCAGTACGTCGCGGAAGGCGCGCTTCGCGTCCGACAGCGCGACCCGGTCCTGCGGGCGCTTCGGACCGGCGATCGACGGTACGACGGAGCCGAGGTCCAGCTCCAGCCGCTCCGAGTAGGTGGGCTCGCGGCTCGGGTCGTGCCACATGCCCTGTGCCTTCGCGTACGCCTCGACGAGCGCGACATGCTCGGCGGAACGGCCGGTGAGACGGAGATAGTGGATCGTCTCGTCGTCGATCGGGAAGATCGCGCACGTCGAGCCGAATTCCGGCGACATGTTGCCGATGGTGGCCCGGTTCGCCAGCGGTACGGCGGTGACGCCCTGGCCGTAGAACTCGACAAACTTGCCGACCACACCATGGTGGCGCAGCTGCTGCGTGATGGTGAGCACGAGGTCGGTGGCAGTCGCGCCGTCCGGCAGCGCACCGGTCAGCTTGAAGCCGACCACGCGGGGGATCAGCATCGACACGGGCTGGCCGAGCATCGCGGCCTCGGCCTCGATGCCGCCCACGCCCCAGCCGAGCACGCCGAGGCCGTTGACCATCGTGGTGTGCGAGTCGGTGCCGACGACAGTGTCCGGGAATGCCGTACGCCCGCTGGAACCGCTGCTGTCCTCCCGACCGAACACCACGCGCGCCAAGTGCTCGATGTTGACCTGGTGCACGATGCCGGTGCCTGGCGGTACGACACGGAACTGGTCGAACGCCGTCTGCCCCCAGCGCAGGAACTGGTAGCGCTCCTTGTTGCGGCCGTATTCGAACTCGACGTTGCGCTCGAACGCGTCGGCGCGGCCGAACACATCGGCGATGACGGAGTGGTCGATGACGAGTTCGGCAGGCGCCAGCGGATTGACCTTCGACACGTCGCCGCCGAGGTCGCCGACGGCTTCGCGCATGGTTGCGAGGTCGACGATGCACGGTACGCCGGTGAAGTCCTGCATGAGCACACGCGACGGCGTGAACTGGATCTCGACGCTGGGCTCCGCCTGGGCGTCCCACGCGCCGAGCGCCCGGATGTGGTCGGCGGTGATGTTCGCGCCGTCTTCGGTGCGCAACAGGTTCTCCAGCAACACCTTCAGGCTGTACGGCAGCCGTTCGTGGCCGGGTACCTTGCTGATGTCGTACATGTCGTAGCTCGCGTCGCCGACGCGCAGCTGGCTCTTCGCACCAAAGGTGTCGAGGCTCGCCACGTCGCACTCCTTAGTCCGTCATGCGCTCGGTCTTCGTTCGTCATGCGCTGGTCATCAGTTTCGTCATGCGCGACAGTCGTCAGTCTCGCGCACCCTCCGTGCGGTTCGCGCGGCAAGGGCAGCGTCGCGGTTCGCGCTTAACCAAACCGTACGTCCGTCTTGCTATGAGCGCAACCCCATAGGAGCTCCGGCGATCTAGGAAGCGCGACCCGGTCCGGACCCGGTTTCGCTTCCTAGATCTAGCGGCGTCCGTCAGGCGCCTCGACGGAACTCCGCGCGCCATCGGCGCCCGGTCGGTGCGTCGACGGCTTGAATGTCGATCGTGTCGAGGCTCTCGCCATCGGCCGCAGGCGCTGCGAACGCCTCGACCTCGCGCCGGATCAGCAACCACGGCGGCCCATGTGCGTTGATGTCGTCCGTCGGCGGTACGCCCTGGATGACGACGAGTGTGCCGCCCGGCGCGACCAGGTCCGCCACGTTCGCGGTGGCGACGGTGCGCACCGACCGCGGCATTGCCTGCACCGTGTAGATCTCGACAACGAGGTCGAACGCGCGCGCCCATTCGGCCGGCGGGTCGAGCAGATTCGCGACGACGTAATGCACGGTCGAGCGCGGATGGCGAGCTCGGGCGGTCGCGATGGCCGTCGGGGACACGTCAAACGCCGTCGTGTCGTACCCGAGGCTCGACACGAACTCGGCGTCCATGCCGAGCCCGCCGCCTACGACGATCGCCCGGCTGGTGTCGGCCCGGCTCCTCTCGGCCTGGTCTGACGCGGCTCGGCTCGTCATGGCTTGGCTTGACACGGCTCCGGAGCTTCGCGTCCAGTCGACGAGGACGGGATTTGGTTCGTCGCGATCCCAGGGCATCTCGACCGCGCCGGTGCCTGCCGAGCGGTAGAGCACGTCGAACCAGCCTGTCGGGTCACCCGCTGCGATCGACCGGTTCGCAAGCATGTCCGCCTCGTCCTGCCATCGCTTGGCGACACCGTCGCCGACCGTCCACTCGCGACGGTCCGGCGGCGGCGTAGTCGCACCCGGTTCGTCGGCCTCCGGCATCACACCTCCTCGAGGTTGTTGCCGGAAGCTTATCGAGGCGGGCGCGGGCGGCCGATCGGCGCGAGGTTCGCCGGGAGGCGGCGCACCCGGGTGGGTCACGGCGAATGGCGGCCGTCAGCCGGTCGGCGCGACGTTCGACGGGAGCCGGCTCACGGCGACGGATGCGAGGTGCGCGAGGTTGGTCGGCGGGATCGCCGACATGCGACGACCGAGCCGCAGCAGGAGGACGTCGTCGCCGCGCCGCGCGGCAATCCAGCCGCGACCGCCGCGCGCCTCGTCGCCAACCCCGCTGATCGCCTCGCTGTGCCGGCTGTCGCGGCGCATCGCCATCCGCGCGATCATGCCGCCGCTGTGCATGATCGTCAGAACCACGTCGCCGTCCGGCCCGGTGAACTCGTTGATTTCCACCGGCGCCGGACCGTCGTGGCGGGGGCGGTCCGGCAACGAGACGGGTACGCCGAGCGCCGCCCCAACCTCGTCAACGGTGAGCAGCGGACCGCTCGGCGTCACGATGCTGGAGACGAGGCTCGCGAACATGCCGGCACCGGTGGTGGCCGACCGCGCCGATGGGATGCCCATCGCGGTGGCGATCATGTCCTCGACACTGCCCGATGTGGCCACCGGATCGGCCGCGACAAGCTGAGCCGGCGCGCCCCGGGTGACCACGCTGGCTTGGACGACGCGGCGCGACCACGGCCGTACGGTCATGGTGATGACGTCGGTGTTGTTGCACCGCCGCGACATCGTGATCGGCAACGCCCAGGCCCGCGTCGCGTCTCCGGTCCCGTCATCCACCGCGAGGTAGTACCGAGACGGAGTCGTGCTGTCGCCGGTTCCGGTGCGCCGCCAGGCCTCTTGCCAGACCACCTCGCCGGTCACGGTCCGAGGTGCCGCGAGGTCGATGACGGTACGGACGAACGCGTAGATGCCGTACGCCAGCAGCACGATCCCGAGCAGCAGCCCGACGGACTTGATGAGGGTGGCGTACGACGCCGCGGCCGACTTCGGCGCCACGTCCGTGAACACCGAGTCGACGGCGTGGTACCAGTAACGGATCAACAGCACGCCGGCAACCGCGGCGAGCAGAGCACGCGCTACCAGACGCGGCGCCGTCTTGCCATACCGGGGCCAGAATCGCGGGTAGCGCACGCGCACCCGGTGCCACGACGGCGTTGCGCCCGGTCCGGTGTAGGACGACCACACGCTACGCCGGTTGCCCATGCCGAGATCGATGACGGCACTCGACACGCGCGTGGCACCGACCGCCGCGCCATAGCTCAGATACCGGTCCCACACGGTCACCGCGGCCGGCGGCAGATCGGCGAACGCCTCGTGGCCGCGCAGCCAGGCTCGCACGCCGAGCCAGCGCGCCGCGACCTCGCGGCCGGCTGGTGTGTCTCGTTCGCCGTGCGGCCGGCCCGCGACGCTCGTCAGCACACTGAACGACACCACGCCGATCCACAGCACCGTGCTGCCCGACATCGACGTGCCGCCCGTACGGCGGTCGAACGCGTACGCCGCCGCAAGCGCGATGCCGATCGCGGCCACCGCTGACGCGGCGGTCAGGAGGCTCACTACGTGCGGTCCGAAACGTCGGCGGGACAGCCCGTGCGATCGCGCATCGGCGATCACCTCGACCGTCAACCGCTTCGCCCACGTGCCGGCTTGCTTGGCATCGCGGAACGTCAACGCGGTGAGCGGCACGATGCCGCCCTTCGCCAACAGGCTCACGCGGTCGAACACCCGTTGCTCGTACGCGTTGAGCCCGCTCGGATTTGGGTCGCGTACGTGGATCGTGGTCTGCATCGGGTCGTTCGCGGGCTGACGGAACTCGAGGATGTGCCGTGCCGCGAGGTCGAGGAGCGTCGACTCGGCCGCGTCCTCGGTGATCTCCCATCGGTTGACCAGCAGGCTCACCACGGCCGGGGGCTCGCTGCCGAGGTCCTCGGTGGCCGGTGCGGCATCGGGCAGGTACGGCCGCGTGGCGGCCAGTGCGAGACCGTACGCGCCGAACCAGGCGGCGGCGGGTGCCGCGACCAACGCGTAGGCGGCGATGTCGGAGGCGGTCATCGACGACCGGCCGGCGGCTAGAAGCGCACCTGCACCGGGCCACGTTCGGCGCCGGCGGCCTCGAACAACGTCTCCACGCGGAAGCCACCCATGCCGGCGACGATGTTCGTCGGCACGGACTGGATCGAGGTGTTGAACGTCTGCACGGCGCTGTTGTAGAACTGCCGCGCGTAGGCGATCTTGTCCTCGGTGCCGGCAAGTTCGCTTTGCAGGCCGAGGAAGTTCTCGCTCGCCTTCAAGTTCGGGTAGGCCTCGGCGAGCGCGAAGAGACGACCGAGCGTTTGCGTCAATGCGTTCTCCGCCTCGGCGCGCGTCGCCGGTGCGGCGTTCGCGGCGCTGATCGCGGAGTTGCGCGCCTGCACCACCGCGTCAAGCGTGCTGCGCTCGTGGTCGGCATAGCCGCGCACCGTCTCGACCAGGTTCGGTATCAAGTCGTAGCGGCGCTTGAGCTGCACGTCGATCTGGGCCCATGATGCCTGCACCTGGTTGCGCTGTCGGATCAGCCGGTTGTAAGTCATCAGCGCCCACAGGCCGAGCAACACGAGAACGAGACAGACCAGTCCACCGATGATGAGACCGAGCGCGGCGAACCCGCCGTGCGCGGTCGCCGCCGTGACACGTTCTGCCACGCCCTGTCCCGTGATGCCCTGTCCCGTCATGCCACACCAAGACCCTTCGCGCGAGTGGTACGCCATCCACCAGCCCGAGCCGTGGCTCGAGCCGGATGACGTACGAGCGTGAATCACCCGCGCCGATCGTGCGGGACAATCCGTCGCGTTTGCGGGTCAGTGTCGCCGATCCGACAACGTCACCACCCGAACGGTGACGCGCTCGAGGGCCGCATCCGTATGGGTAAGGCCCTCGAGACGATCAGTGTCGAGAATGGACAGTGCAAACGGCGGTGCGCGCTCAGCCGGGCAGACGAGGTCCGGCGGCGCGCTGCGCGGCGAGCCACGACTCGACGTCGGCCGGATGGCGCGGCAGGCCGTCGGACATCACCTGCGCACCGGCCGACGTGACCAACACGTCGTCCTCGATGCGGATGCCGATGCCGCGAAGCTCCGCCGGCACGAGGTCGTCCTCTGGCTGGAAGTAGAGGCCGGGCTCGACGGTGAGCACGTAGTTCTCGCCGATCGCGCCGCCGCGGTAGGTCTCGTGGCGGGCGTTCGCACAGTCGTGCACGTCGAGGCCGAGCATGTGGCCGAAGCCGTGCAGCGTCCAGCGACGGTAGACCTGTGACTCCGGATCCATCGCCTCGTCCACGCCGACCGGCAGCAGGCCGAGGTCCGACAGCCCGCCGGCGAGCACTCGCATGCACGTCTCGTGGATGTCCTTGAACTCGACGCCCGGCTTGATGAGATCGATGCCGGCCTGCTGCGACGCGTACACGATGTCGTAGACCTCGCGCTGCAATGCGCTGAACGTGCCGTTGACCGGCAGCGTCCGCGTCACGTCGGCGGTGTAGAGCTCGCGGTTCTCCACTCCCATGTCCATCAGCAGGAGGTCGCCCGGGCGGGTGTGCCCGGTGTTGCGCGTCCAGTGCAGGATCGTCGCGTGCGCGCCCCCGCCGACGATCGCGGAGTAGCCGACGGTGTTGCCGTCATGCCGTGCGCGCAGTCCGAACACACCGTCCAGCAGACGCTCCGCCACCGGCCGGTCGGACGGCAGCACGCGCGCCACATCCTCGAAACCGCGGACCGTCGCGTCGATCGCGTCCTGCAGCTGCGCGATCTCCCACGGGTCCTTCGGCAAGCGCAGCTCGGCGAGCGTGCTCGCCAGCTCCCGATCGCCGGCGCCGTCACCGTAGAGCGCGACCGCGGCGTCCACCGTCGCGTCGACGCCGCGGACTGTGCGGGTCCGTGCCGGCGCGCAGTTGGCGAGCACATCGGGCAGCTCTGACAGTGGCGCGGTCGCGACACCGAGCTCCGCGGACTTCTCGCCGAGCGTGTGCCGCCGCCCGATCCAGAGCTCGCCGTACCCGCGGTCGCGGAAGAACTCGTCGGTGTCACGCGGCGACCGTGGCCGTACGTAAAGCGTGGCGTCGTGGCCCGAGCTACCGGTGGGCTGCAGGACGAGCACCGCCTCGGGATCGTGCTCGCCGGTCAGGTAGTAGAGGTCGCTACCCGGCCGGAATGGGTAGTACGTGTCATTTGCCCGTACCCGCTCGTGGCCCGACGGAATCACCACGGTGAGGCCGGCGAACGCGGCGGACACCGCCGCCCGACGTGCCGCGTAGTTCGGAGCGGCCGCTGACGGTGTCACGTCGAGCGTCGCGTCGGTCCAGCCGGTACGCATGAAGTCGAGCAGCCGCTCGGGGTAGTCGGGATCGTGCGCCTGTGCGCCGGTAGTCGTCGGGGTGCCCGGTTCGGTCGGCTGTGACGTCATGGTCGCTCCCTGCTCAGGTTTCGGTGTTGTGACGGGGGTCCCTGGACTCCGGCGGTGCCACGACGACGACCGTACCCCGTGACAAGATGACGGCCATGTCCGGACTGCTCGCCTTCATCAGCGCGCGCGGTGGCGCTCACCAGCGGCGGGACGCGGTCGCCGCGGCGATGACGACGATGTGGCATCGGGGGCCGGATGCGACGACGGTGGCGGTCGTCGCCGAGACCGTGGTGCTCGCTTGCGCGCGCCTGTCGGTCATCGGCGGCTCGACGAGTCAGCAACCGTTGGAATATCCGGCGGCCGGCGACGAGGCCGGTCGGTACGTGATCGTTTTCGACGGCACGATCTACAACTATCGGGAGCTTCGCGACGAGCTGTCCACCGAACACGGCGCGACGTTCATCACGGACGGCGACACTGAGGTGATCGCAGCCGCATACCACCAGTGGGGCGACAACGCGGTCATGCGTCTGCGCGGCGCGTTTGCGTTCGTACTGTTCGACACACATCGCGGCACGGTGTGGGGAGCGCGCGACCGGTTCGGCATGAAGCCGCTGCACTACCTGCGTACCGACGACGGGGTCTACCTCGCCAGCGAGAAGAAGGCGTTGCTGCCGTTCGTCGCCGAGATCGCCGACCCGCCGGACGTCGTCGCCGACTCGCCGGACGTGGTCGACGCCGCGAACCTGTCGTATTACCTCACGCTGCAGTACGTACCCGAGCCTGGCACCCTGCATCCCGCGATCGCCCGGGTCGGTGCCGGCGAGAGCTTCTCCTACCTGCCCGGCGGAACATTCGCCACCCGCCGCTACTACCAGCCGCGGTTCACGCCGACGCCGGCCGACGACCCGGCGGAACTTTACGACCGCATCCGCGAGACGTTGCGCGACAGCGTCCACACGCATCTGCGCGCCGACGTGCCGGTCGGCGCGTTCCTGTCCAGCGGCATCGACTCGACCGCGATCGTGGCGTTCGCGCGCGACGTGAACCCAGAGATCCCGACGTTCACGGTCGGCTTCGACGTCGACGGCTACTCGGAGGTCGGCATCGCCGAAGACACCGCCTACCACCTCGGTGTCCGGCTGCTGCCCACCCGTGTGACGGCGCAGGACGTCATGGCGGAGCTGCCGCGCATCGTCTGGTACCTCGACGATCCGGTGGCCGATCCGTCACTCGTCCCGCTCTACTTCCTCGCGCGCACCGCGGCGGAGCACGTCCGAGTGGTGCTCTCCGGTGAGGGCGCGGACGAGCTGTTCGGCGGGTACCGCCTCTACCGTGAACCGTTGTCGCTCGCCGCGGTTGCCGGGCTGCCTGACTCGATGCAACGCGGCCTGCGACGGGTCGCGCAAGTGATGCCGCCGGGCACGAAGGGCCGCAGCTTCCTGGAGCGCGGCACCACGCCGTTGGAGGAGCGCTATTACGGCAACGCAAGGATCTTCAGCGAAGAAGACAAACAAACCTTGATGCGCCGGTACGACTCGGCGGTGCGGTACACCGACGTCACGGCGCCGCTCTACGCGGAGGCGGTCGACCTCGACGATGTGACGAAGATGCAGTACGTCGACGTCTGCACGTGGTTGCGCGGCGACATCCTGGTCAAGACCGACCGGATCGCGTCGGCGCACTCACTCGAACTGCGGTCGCCCTACCTCGATCCGGAGGTGTTCGACGTGGCGGCGACGATCCCCGTCGAGTTGAAGGTGCCGGCGCACTCGGTCGCCACGAAGGTCGCGATGCGGCGTGCGCTGGACGGCGTCGTACCGCCATCGATCGTCAACCGTCCCAAGCTCGGCTTCCCGACGCCGACCCGGGTCTGGCTGGCCGGCGACATGTACGAGTGGGCGCGCGACGTCATCGCCGGCTCAGGCGCTCGGGAGCTGCTCGATCTGACGTACGCGGTCGGTCTGCTCGACGAGCACCACCGCGGCGAGCGCGACAACAGCCGCAAGGTCTGGACCGTCCTGATGTTCTGCCTGTGGCACGCGGTGTTCGTGGAGCGCTCGCTCGACCCGGCAATCCCGCGTCGTGAGCCGGTCGTGGACGCCGCGCCGCCGCTGCGCGCCGCCGGTCCGGCGGGTGCCGAGTTGCTCAGCGACGAGCCTTCGCGTCCAAAGCGACCGCCACGACGTCGGCGGCGGTAGCGCTCGCGGTCCGGAACGTCACGTACGCAACCCGCTGAGCCGGGTTGATCGTGATACCGGTCGGTTCGGCGCCGAGGAAGTCCTGCGGCAGCACGGCAGACCACAGCGGATCACCGTGTGTGTTTCGACCGAGCACGCCACCCATGGTGGCTGCGACGATCATCTTCGGCTGGGTCGACACGGCGAGCCGGATCGCCGGCACGGTGGACTGGCGCCACTGCTGCGTACCGGCCAACGCGTCGTAGCGGCTGAGCCCGACGTCCGAGGCGACCAGCACGGATCCGTCGATCGGAGTCATCGCGTGCACCGCGCCGGGTTCCGGCTCGTGCCACTTGCCATCGAGGCCGAAGGGCCCACCGCGGACGAATCCTCGAACGTCGCGGCCGATCCGCGCGACGATGACGTTGCCGACGAGGCACGCCTCGACCATCGGGATCTCCGGATCGTCGCCCGGCGGCGCCGGCACCGGCTTGCCCGCGTACGAGTCGACGCCGTACGCCTCCGGGGAGTACGTGGCCGTGCCGGCCGGGTTCTTGCTCCCCACCGGATAGATGTTCACTGTCGAGAACAGCTGCGAAGCCTGTTGGGTAACGAGCCACTGACCATTGGCCGCAGTCGGCGTCTCGGGCGTGTCGGACAGCCGGTCGCCGACCTGGACGGCGCGCGCGAGGTTGCCGGAACGGTTCATACCGAAGAACGCCGAGCCGGCACCGACGAAAACGGTGCTTGGCGTTGGCACCACGCGCTGGAACTGGACGAGGCCGTGGTTCGAGCCGATCGCCTGCGGGGCGACGTCGGTCGGGCGGCGTTGGAATCGCCTCGCGCCGTCCTTGAGCGCGAAATACTTGAGCCACTGCCCGTCGGCGACGAGCACG
>DASTMZ010000082.1:0-29944 GCA_035713725.1 Micromonosporaceae bacterium | reverse complement strand
CAAGCTGCCACGGTTCCTCGCGGTCATCACGACACCCGAGTCGGTGGAGATCCAGGCGTACCACCGGTTGATCGCCTCGGCGCCCGCGGTGAGCGAGCTGGTCGAACGCCTGCGGACCGCGGGTGCCGAGATCACTGCGCTTCGTCCGCCGGTCACGCTTCCGGCCGCAAGAGGGACCATCCACGTGTACGGCGGGCCAGAGGCCTACTACGCCGTACGGCTGCCCGCCACCCCGGGTGCGGCCGACGTGGAGAACCTCGATCATGCGCTGGTGGAACGTGTGTTGTTGCGCGACGCACTGGGTCTTGACGCCGGGCACAAGGACATCACTTACGTCGGCGGCGACTATCCGCCGAACTGGCTCGCCGCCGAGGTCGATGCCGGCCGCGCCGGCCTGGCAGTGCTCATTCCGCCGGTGGCGGTGGCGGACTTCATTTCGGTCAACCGGGCACGTCGGAGCCTGCCGCGCAAGAGCACGTGGTTCACGCCGAAGGCGCGCGCCGGACTGGTGGTCGCCGAGCTCGATCTGGTGCCGACCCCGGTGCCGGACCGCTGATCGCACGCCGGATCGCTGTGCGAGACTGCGCGGTATGCGCGTCTACCTCGGCTCCGACCATGCCGGCTTCGAGTTGCGGACGCACCTCGTGGAGGTGTTGCCGACCCATGGGTACGAAGTCGTCGATCTCGGCCCGAAGACGTACGACCCGACCGACGACTACCCGGCATTTTGCATCGCGACCGGCGAGGCCGTCGTCGCGGATCCCGGCAGCCTCGGCGTGGTGATCGGCGGCTCTGGCAACGGCGAGCAGATCTCCGCGAACAAGGTGCTCGGTGTGCGCGCCGCGCTCGCGTGGAACGCCGAGACAGCGCAGCTGGCGCGACAGCACAATGACGCGAACGTGGTCGGCATCGGTGCTCGCGAGCACACCGCCGAGTCGGCAACCGAGCTGGTGCTGGCCTTTTTGAGCACCGATTTCAGCCACGATCCACGGCACCAGCGCCGCATCGATCAGGTGTCCGCGTACGAACGGGACCACCTGCGGCGCTAGCCGTCGCGGGGTACCCAGCCGCGGTGCACGATCACCAGGCTCTGCTGGGCTTCGGCGAGGTCCGCGTCGGACGGCCGCGACGCGTCTCGCGCCCGCATCGCGGCGGCGACGCTGACCTGTGACGATCCGCCTCCGACCAGGCCACGGAGGCCGCGCTCGTGATCGTCGATCGCGCCCGGCGCGTGGCTGTCGTAGGGCTCCCGCTCGGTGGACGTGACCCGATCAACGTCGGCTCGGCCTGGCGTATCGCTCTCGTCGGTTGCCCGACCGCGTCCCGGCGTGCGATCACGATCGGCCGGTGGTCGTGCTCGCATCCGATCGGCGTTGGGCATCCGGGTCGGCGGACGTGGCGCCGGCCGATGTCCGGACGGTACGGACAACGCGGTTCCTTCCGCACGCGACGACGCCGCTACGTCCACATCGGTCGAAACCACATCGGTCGAGACCGGCTCGGTGTACGGCGTCGGATCCGTCGGGGTGGCAGGGCTCGCGTCGGCGGGCGCGCCATCACGCGACGCCCGACCGGGCCGGGCGCCGCGAACCCGCCGCCGCCGGTGCTCGCCGTCCGTGTCCTGCATACGCACGACCGTACCGCTTGGCACCCGACGGCCGCGGCCGCGGTCTTGGCCGCGGTCTTGGCCGCGGCGGCCGCTGGTGGCTTGGCTAGAACATCTCGATCGAGTTCGGCGCGCGATGCCAGCCGAACGCGGTCGACGCCGCTACGAGGGTGCCGGGCCGCAGTTCTCGTACGCCCCCGCCGGCCGCGAACGCGGTCAGCGGTGACCCGCCGAGATATGCCGCGCCAAGCGCCTGCACAGTCGCCTCGAGGTCGGCGGGCGCGTCGGTCCGGCTGCACGTCGCCTGATGCGAGTCGCCGACGAGCCGGAAGCGGCCGGCGTTGGCGGTCATGCCGTCGTCAAGAACTTCGATCACCACGTCGACCGGAGCCGCGTAGCGGCGTGCGGCGAGCGCACCCGCGACGTCCAGCAACCGCACCCAAAGACCGTCGCTGAGCCGCATGTCCAGCCACCTCGGCTCGTTCACGAGGAACTGGATGGGCTCGTCGATCGACGCAAAGCGATACCGCGTGGAACGGGTCAGGTCGATCGAGAGCGCGAAGCGCCACAACGCTCGGTAGGCCTCCGGCGTCACCGCGACGAACTCACGCATGATCGCCTTGCCCTTCGGGCCGCCCTCCGTCCACTCGCTCTTCGCGCGCCACAGCAGGTAGCCGTCCACACCACCGGGACCTTCGTGTACGACGGCGCGCAGCGCAGTGGCACCACCGCGCACCGCCTTGACGTCGGCGGTCTGGTAGCGCCACCACCGGTCGTCGCGCGCCGACCAGCCGGGCCGGTCGGCAAGCGCCTCCTCGAACACCTTCTGGAAGATGTCGAGCGAGTCGGGCGCCACGGCACGCACCCGGCCGTCGTCCCGGCCGGAGTCGCGGAGGCTGACCTCTGCCGAATTGGCCTCGATAACCACTGCGCGGCTCGCAAGCCCGTAGCCGAACCGCTGGTAGATGCGGCCCTCGCTGGCGTAGAGGACGGCGACCGGCTCGCCGAGCGCGAGGCTGTCCACGTGCAGCTTCTCGATCATGTGTCGCAGCAGACCCTGGCGCCGGTGTGTCGCGCCGACGTTGACCATCGTGACGTGCGACGCCGGCACGGCGCCGCCGGGCACGATGAGATCGCGCGTGAACGTCGAGACCATGCCGGCGACCTCACCGTCGCGCGTGGCGACGATTGAGCGGGCCGGTTCCCACACGCTGCGTTCGAGTTCGGCCGTCTCCCGCCCTTCTTCGTCGTCGGCGTCCTCGTGGAACGCCTCGGCCAGCCGTGCCCAGACGGCCGGCCAGTCTTCGTCGGTGGCGAGGCGAAACTCGTAATCGGTGGTCACATACACGTGTCTAGCCGAATGGCCCCCCGATGGCGAACGGTTTTGCCGGCCGTGGCACCGGATGGGTGTTTCGGGACCGCCGCCGGCATAGATCCGCTTCAGTGCATGGTTGGCTGCTGCGCGCCTTCGCTACGCTCGAAGACGGTGTGGACGTCGGCGGCATCCGGCGTCAGACGACAAGGGCGTGAAGGGTGGGTCATGGGGGAGTCCGCGGTGGTCGACCTCGTGTGCGGCCCGGCGAGCCCGCTGGCGGAGACCTTTCAGCGTTACCGGCTCGTGGCGCGCCTCGGCGCTGGCGGCCAGGCAGACGTCTACCGAGGCGTACGGCTGTGTGGCGGTGTGACGTCGACGGCGGTAACCGTCAAGGTGTTCCGGATCAATCCGAAGCGCTCATTAGCCGATGAACTTCGCTCCTGGGACAAGGGTGACGCCGCCCTGATGGATCTCAACACCCGTGGCGTGCCCGGCATCTGCCGGCGCGTCGACGGGTTCTACGGCGCACCGCCGCACGCCGCGGGCACCGCGCCGTCCGCCAAGGAAGCCGTGCCCTATCAGGTCTACGACTATCTCCACGGCGTCAACCTGCGCGAATACATCGCGGCGCGAGCGGGCTTCGGCGGGCCGACCCGACTGAACGCCACCAACACGATGCTGAGCCTCGCCGACGCGCTCAAGGCACTGCACGAGCCGGACAACATCACGCTGTGTCCGGTGCTGCACATGGACGTCAAGCCGTCGAACATCATGGTGCTGACGAACGGCGAGACGCGACTCATCGACTTCACCGGCGCGCGCTACTGGCGCAGTTCGGAGATCACGCAGATCGCGTACACGCCGGAGTCGGGCGGGCCGGAGGCGCTACGCGGTGAGGTCGGTCCCGCGTACGACGTCCACGGCTTCGGAAGCGTCGCGTTCTATCTGATCGCTGGCGTCGCGCCGCGCGGCAGCGGTGCACCGCCGATCGCCAAACACGACATCTTCGCCGGGCGACCGGCGCTGCGTGACCACATGCTCGCCGTGCTCGCCGACCGTCCGCAGGAACGCCCGTCCACATTCGAGTTGACCGCGTGGACGCAGCGGCTGGCCCAGCTCGTGCGCGGCAGCAACATGCCGGACATGGGTCTTGACTGGTCCGACCGGCAGGCGCTGCCGGCCGCGCCGCGCGCCGTAGGACGGGCGCGTGCCGCGCTGACCGGCACCGAGACCGATGCGTTCATCCGCATCGAGGCGCTCGAACGGGAACTGGTCGCGCTGCGTGCTCGCGTCGGCGGCCGGCCGGCCGACGTCCCACCCGGAGCGGTGGCGGCTGTGCTCGCGCCAACGTCACCCGCGTCGCCGCCCGCTCCGGTGTCCGTCTCGCCGGGTCGCGACGTGTCGCCGCCGGCGACGTCCGGCCCACCCGCGAACGCACCAAATGGCGGCGCAGTCGTCCCGGCCAACGCGATGGTGGGCCGAGCCCACGTCATCAAGCCGACGGTGCCCGAAGGGTTCACGCCGGCGACCTCGGGCTACCTCGGCGGACCGCTGCGCGGCGCGCGCGTGCGCCGCGCCCGCCCCAACATGCGCACGCTTCGACGCGGTAGCTGGTGGACGATCTCGGGTGCGACGTTTGCCATCTTGTGCTGGTTTACCTGGGCAGCCGCGAACCGTCGGCCGAATGGCGAGGTGTCGCCCGGATATCTCTTCGCCACGCTGGCGGTGGCGCTCGGCATCTTCATCGTGCTACGGCTGCTGGGCCGGCTCGTCATCGAGGGCTGGATGCACAAACCGCGCCGGGGCGCCTACGGCGCGCACCTCGGCACCGCGCTGTTCCTCTTCGCGGTCGGGATAACGTACCTGCAGGACACAAGGTGGATCGTGGAGGCGTACCGGTGGGCGAAGGGTCTCTAGTCGCTGATGACGGCAGCCACAACCAGCGGATCGAGTGATGACGCGCTCGCTTCGCGAGCGTTCGACGGGTTGGTGAACTTCCGTGATCTCGGCGGGATCCCGGTGCGCGGCGGTGCGATCCGGGCAGGTGCGTTGTTCCGCAGCGACTCGTTGAGTTACGCATCGCCGGCCGACGCGGCATACCTGACCGACGACCTCGGTCTCGCCACGATCGTCGACCTGCGCGCCGACGCCGAGGTCGCCGAGTTCGGCCGCGGTCCGCTGGCGTCGGCGCCGGTCGCGTACATCTCGCTTCCGGTGGTCGACGGCCCGTCCGTGGACACCCGCTCGGACTTCTACTTCCAGATGCTGGGCGCGAACGGCGAAGCACTTGCGGATCTCGTACGGCGACTCAGCACGCCGGCCGTGCTACCGGCCATCGTGCACTGTCACATCGGTTGTGACCGGACCGGCGCGGTCAGCGCGATGCTGCTCGGCCTCGCCGGCGCCGAAGATGACGCGATCTGCGTCGACTATGCGCTCAGCAGCCGCGCGAACGACGCGATCCGCGAGCGCGCGATCGAGCGGCGTCGCAGCCTCGGATTGCCGATCAAGGACCGCGCCTATTACGACGCCTGGGACCCGCGGCCCGAGATCATGGCGGCCACTCTCGTCTTGGTCGCGCGCAAATGGGGCGACATGGCGGGCTGGGCCCGGACGTACGGGCTGACCGACGCGGAGGTCGCCGCGTTCCGGAACGCGCTAATCGACCGGAGTTCCTCGACCGAGGCCATCTAACGCGCGACGCCGACCGGTTCGTGGCTGGCCCGATCCGGCACGGTGTCCTCGGGCGGCTCGACGGAGAGGTGCGGCAGCCGCTTGTCGATCCATCGCGGCAGCCACCAGTTCGCCCGGCCAAAGGTGTGCATCAGGGCCGGCACCAGGACGGTACGAAGGATGAACGCGTCGATGAGTACGGCGCTCGCCAGGCCGACGCCGAACTCCGCGACGACACGCTGACCGCCGAACACGAACGCGAGGAACACCAGAATCATGATCGTTGCCGCGGCGGTGATGACCCGACCGGTGGACGCCTGGCCGGTGGTCACCGACGTTCGGTTGTCGCGACCGTGCACCCACTCCTCGTGCATGCGGCTGACCAGGAAGACCTGGTAGTCCATCGACAGTCCGAAGAGGACAGCGAGGGTCAACACGGGTACGAACGCGTCGATCGGCCCGGGCCGGCCCAGACCGACGGCGTCCGAGCCCCAGCCGAATTGGAAGAACGCCACGACGACACCGAACGACGCACCGGCCGCGAGCAGGTTCATGACGGCCGCGGTCAGTGGCACGACAATGCTGCGGAAGGCGATCAGCAGCAGGATGAAGCCCAGCACCACGATCACACCGATGAACATCGGCAGCTTGCTGGACAGCACGCCGGAGAAGTCGTTGAAGATGGCGGTCATGCCGCCGACGTACACATGCATGGTCGTGCCACGCTCGGCCGTCGGGATCACCTCGGACCGCAACCGGTTGATCAGGTCGGTCGTCGCCGCGTCCTGCGGCGACGTGCTCGGCACCACCTGCATGATGCCCAGCTGCTGGCCCGGTCGCATGGGCAGCTCGGTCACCGCGGCGACCCCAGGTTGCGCTTGCACGGTCGTGGCCAGCTGCGTGAACGCTTGCGCGTCGTGATCCGTGGGTACGGTGGCGACCAGCTGCAGCGGCCCGTTAAAGCCCGGCCCGAAGCCCGCGGCGAGCAGGTCGTAGGCGTTCCGCGTGGTCGAGCCCTTTGGATCGTTGCCCTGATCGCCGGTGCCGAGCCGGAGCGAGAAGAACGGGATGGCAAGCACTGCGATCAGCGCGAGCGCGAGTGCCGCGAGCGACCTCGGCCGGCGTGACACGAACTCGGACCAGCGCGCCCACGGTCCCGAGGCATGCTCGTCATGCGGTCCCTCGGTGGCGAGGCGGCGACGTTCGCGACGGCTCAACACCCGCATCCGGAAGACGTCACGACCGCGAACGCGCAACGCGAGAAGCGCCGGCAACAGGGTGACCGCGGCGATGACGGTGATCAGCACCATGAGCGCGGACGGCACACCGAGACCGGCCAAGAAGTTGAGCCGCAGCACGAGCAGCCCGAGCATCGCGATGCACACCGTCGCGCCGGCGAACAGCACGGCACGGCCGGACGTGTTCAGCGCGCGGACGATGGACTCCTCGACCGACAGTCCGGCCTTCAGCCCGTTGCGGTGTCGCGTGACGATGAACAGCGCATAGTCCACGCCGACGCCGAGCCCGATCAACGTCGCGAAAATCGGCGAGATGCTGTTCACCTGCAGTCCGTGACTCAGCAGGCTGATCGCGAATGATCCGGCCACCAGCGAGAAGATGGCCGCGATCAGTGGCAGCAACATCGAGAAGAACGAACCGAACGCAAGCAGCAGGACGAGTGCGGCACCGATGATGCCGACGAACTCGGACAGGTTCGTGGACACCTGGTTGACGGCCTGGATCGACGCGCCGCCGAGTTCCACTTCGATGCGATCCGATCGAGCCGACTCGGCGATCGCGATCACGTTCTTGACGTCAGTCTTGTTGTTGCGGTTGCCGAAGCTCGGCCAGCTGACCGTCGCGTACGCCGTCCGGCCGTCGCGGCTGATCTGGCGCGCACCCGCCGGCGAGTACGGACTCGTGACGCCCTTAACCGACGGCGCACTGGCCACTCGGTCGAGCATGGCGGTCACTGGCTGCGCCACGTCCGGGTCGGTCACCTTGCCGGAAGTCACGTGCACCACGATCGTGTCGGACTCGCCGGCCTGGCTCGGGAATGCCGACTGCAGCAGGCTGAGTGCCTTGGTCGACTCGGTGCCCGGCAGGTTGAAGTTGTCGTTGTAGGCGCTGCCGACCGTCCGGCTGATGCCGCCCAGCACGACCAACGCGATCAACCACAGGCCGATCACGGACCAGCTGTGCCGGACGCACCACCGTGCAACGCCTGCCATGATCCACCTATTTAATCGAACGGTCGGTATCTACGATCGGGAGTGTAGCGTCCTACTCCGTACGCAGTTCTGAGAGAGGCAGGCTCTCGTGGCACGTACCGTCGGCAGCGCCGCCGACGAGACTCGGCAGCGCATCCTCGACATTTCCGTCGACCTGTTCATCGAGCAGGGGTACGCCGGCACGTCCGTACGTGACATCGCCGAACGCCTCGGCATGACGAAGGGTTCGCTCTACTACCACTTCGCCTCCAAGGAAGACGTGCTCAAGGCGCTCGTTGCACCGCTGCTGACAGATCTTGAGCAGTTCGTCGCGGACGCGCGCGCGGCACCACGAATCGATCGTCCGCTCATCGAACGGCTGGTGAACCTTCTCGACAAGCATGGCGTGCTGGTCCGATCGCTGATGGGCGACCCATCGGTCATGCACGGTCTCGCCGGTCGGCGCGAGATGAAGTGGCGGATCGCAGCTCTGCAAAGGTCGCTGGCCAGCTCCGATGATCCCGACGCGCTGTTGCGCGGTCGGTGCGCGCTCGGTGTGATCAACGCCGCCACGATCGCACCACGGTTCGACGTGGCCGACTCCGACGGGTCGGCGGACCGCGAACGGGTCGTGCGAGCGCAGCTCTCGGAGCCGGAGAAGCGCCTTGTCGTCGAAGCGGCCCTCGCCGTTCTGTCGGTGACGGCCGACCGCTGAGCCTTCGAGGCTGGTGAATGTCGGGAATATGACGCACCGAGCCGGCTCCGATGATTGCGCAGGTCACGGTGTGTGGCACGGGATCGCCGCCCCCATGGCGACGCGCCGCGGTGTTATCTTGCGGCCAGCCACGCAGGACGGCAGGTGGACATGATGGCCGCGCGAATCCGATTGCCGCGTGAAGATCACCGCCGGTGGGGCATGCCCACGATCTGGGTCATACTGGCCGTCATCCTGGGCACCGTGTGCGTCGGCTGCTGCGTAGGTCTCAAGCACATCGGCCTAGCGTTCTTCTGACCGTCGCCCTCTCCTGCTTCGGCGGCCGGCGTTGATCTGATCGGCGCGTTTGCGTCGTCGCCGGCAACCCTCCCGTGTCGCCGACCGGGGTTCCGCCATTTGGCGACAGCGGCCATTCGCGTCTTGCTCCAGACGATCCCGTCCGTGCGCGTCCGCTCCCACCGGATGCCCGCGTGTGCCGGGGTTGCGATCTTCGCCGCGCAGTTAGCGATCTTCATCCGTCATCCAGTCGAGGAGGCACTCATTGAGCGAGCAATTCTTCGCAATCACCGGCGGGCCGGGCGCCGGCAAGACAGCGCTGATCGAGGCGCTTCGCGCCAAGGGTTACCCGACCGCGCCGGAGGCCGGCCGCTCGATCGTCATCGACCAGAAGTCGATCGGACGGCCCGACGTTGCGGACGGCGCACCGGAGCTCTTCGCCGAGTTGATGCTGTCATGGGACATGCGCTCGCATCGGTGGGCGCAGACGCAGGCCGGCCCGGTGTTCTTCGATCACGCCGTGCCGTGCGTCGCCGGTTTCTATCGTGTCATCGATCGCCCGGTGCCGCCGCATGTCACGGCCGCGGTCCGCCTCTTCCGGTACGCACGGATCGCGTTCGTCGCGCCGCCGTGGCCGGAGATCTACCGCACCGACAACGAACGGCGCGCGACGTTCGAGGAGGCGACTCGCATCTACGAGGCGGACGTCGCGGCGTATTGGGACCACGGGTACGACTTGGTCGAACTGCCCCGAAGCGACGTTGTAACGCGGGTCGACTTCGTACTTGATCACGTTTTCCGATCCCGGGTGCGCTAGCGTCGCCCCCATCGAACGGTTCGATGCCCGTGGAGTGACAGCGCGATGACCACGTACCCGCCCAAGGTGGAGACGCTGCGACGACCGTGGCGTGCCGCGATCGGCGCGGTCGCGCTCGCGGCTGTGGCGGTGTTCTTCGTTGCCGGCGTGCCGTCCGCGGGCCCCGTCGGCCAGATGATCCTGATCGTGCTGGCCGGACTGGCGGTCGTGGCGGCGGTACGGATGGCGCGTAGCGGCGTCTACGTCACCGAGGACGGGATCACGGTTCGTGACACCATGCGTACCCGGCAACTCGGCTGGCGACAGATCCGAGACATCTCGGCCGCCTCCGACGATCAACGATTCCGTACGGTCGGCATCGTGACGACGGACGGCACGCGCGTACGGTGCTATGCGCTCAGCACGGCGTTCCTCGAGGACCCGGCAAGCCAGCGCTTCCAGGTGATGCACGAGCGGCTGAGTCGTCAGTTGCGGCACGCCCGCGCGGCCGGTCGCGCGTCTGTTTTCGGATAGCGAGCGGCTCGCCCGCCGCGCAAAGCCCATCACGGACCGCCGGCTCATCACGATAAGCAATTGCGCGGTCATCGTGAGTTATCACGACGGCGGGGATTACCGGTTGTGCGCTGGTGCCCTCTACCCTGGCTCGGGTTCGCCGCGATCGATCGGTTCACCCTCCGATCGAGGCTGCGAACGTCGTTGCTTCATCCGAGCCGGAACCGTCGAGGTGATCATGGCGCATCGTGCGACCCGCCGACGGCTAGCCGTCGGCCTGGCCGCGCTTGCCGTCGTGACATCCGGGCTCACCGCGTGCGCTGCCGGCGCCGCACGCTTCGTCCCTGGTGTCGGGCCTGGCGCTGGCGCCAGTCGATCGGCTGGCGCGCCAACAAGCGCCGCAACCGACGCGGCGGGCGCGACGTTCACGCTCTCCGCGGTCGGCGACACGATCATGGCGTCGGCGCCGAAGTTCCTACCGCCAAACGGCGGTCGTGATTTGTTCGCGTCGGTCGAGTCGTCGCTGGGCGCCGATCTGCAGATGGCCAACCTCGAGGAGCCGCTCACCAACGCAACAACGTCGCCGAAGTGTGGCAACCCGCCGGCCGCCAACTGCTTTGCTTACCGGGCGCCGACGTCCTACGCGAACGTCCTGCACGATGCCGGATTCGATCTCGTCAACATCGCGAACAACCACACGCTCGACTACGGTACGACCGGCCGCAGCGACACCGAACGTTCGCTGACCGACGCTGGTGTGGCCTACACCGGACCGCCCGGGATGATCACCACGGTCACCGTCAAGGGCATCCGCGTCGCCGTGCTGGGCTTCGCGCCGTACGCATGGGCCAACGACCTCCGCGACATCGCCGCGGGACAGGCACTCGTCCGCCGCGCGAAGCAGCACGCGGACGTCGTGATCGTGCAGGCACACATGGGCGGCGAGGGCGCCGCGTATCAACACGTCAAGCCGGGACCGGAGATCTTCCTCGGCGAGAACCGCGGCGACGCGATCGCGTTCAGCCACGCGATGATCGACGCCGGTGCGGACATCGTGATCGGACACAGCCCGCACGTGTTGCGCGCCATGGAGTTCTACAAGGGCCATCTCATCGCGTACAGCCTCGGCAACTTCACGGGCTACCACGCGCTGTCGTCGAACGGGCCGAACGGTATCTCCATGATCCTGCACGTGACGCTGCGCCGGGACGGATCGTTCGTGAGCGCGACGATGGTGCCGATCGAGATGGCCGCGCCGGGCGTGCCACGGCTCGATCCGTCCGACCGTGCGATTCCGCTGGTGAGTCAACTCACGGCCGCGGACTTCCCGACGACCGGTGCAAGGATCTCGGCGTCCGGGGCGATCACGCCGATTACCGGCTAAAGCGCCTGGACCTTCGGTCGGCGCACCTGCCCTGCACGTGATATCGAAGGGTGTCGCCGCGGTGGCTCAGGCGGTTGGGACCCTGGTCGGCGCGGGCGGACCGTAGGTGAGGCGGGGAAATTCGATTGTTCGGTGGGCTGTGTCGACCTAGCGTCGTGACCGTGACGATTGGTCGGTGAGTGCCCGCGTAATCGCGGGACCGAGCGATGGTGTCTCGGCGCAGCAGCGCCGGGACAGCGCATTAGCGCGCCGCCGAACTCATCCGATCTCGTCCCCGCGAGGGGTTCTCATGCGTACCCACCCCGAGCAGCGCCCGCCGATCCGACCGCATCAGCGGTCCCCATCCGCGCCGATCCACACCGATGTCCTGCAACAGATCGGGCTCCGTCACCCACGGGTCCAACAGGTCCGCGATGTGATCAACAACGCCGGGCCGAACCACCGGCGTTTGCTGGTTGCCGAAGGCCTTTGGGCGCACAACGTGGTCCTCGATCTCGGTGCCCCGATCGACACGTTTCTGTGGTGCCCCGAGGCGTCCTACTCGGACGAGGCACTGGTCCGCAGTGCCGAGGTCGTCGCGCGGGCACGCAATGCCTACCGCATCTCGCCGACCGTGATGGCGCGGATCTGCGAGCGGGAACGTCCCGACGGCATGGTCTCCCTGGTCGCGCTGCCGTCGTGGGATCACGCGGCGATGTCGTTCGGCCCCGACGCGCTCGTGCTTGTCGCGGACGCCATCGAAATCCCGGGCAACCTGGGTACGTTGTTGCGAACGCTCGACGCGTGCGGCGCGGATTGCCTGGTGTTGACGAACCGGCGCACGCGACTCACGCACCCGAAGGTCTTCCGTGGCAGCCGGGGGATGAACCTGCGCGTGCCAACCGTCGAATTCGAGTCGCCTGACCTCGCCGTGGACTGGCTCGTCACGAACGGTTTCACCGTGCACCTGGCGACCGTCGGCAACGGCGCGGCCGGGTACGGAGATGTGGCGTTCGGCGGGCGGACCGCGCTAGTCGTCGGCAACGAGCGCTACGGAATCTCGCGACCATGGCTCTCGTACGGGTTCAGCGAGGTGACCGTACCCATGCATGGCCGAGCCGACTCCCTGAATGTCTCGGTGAGCGCATCGATCTTGCTCTACGAGATCCGTCGCCATCAGATGTCGTGCGGCGACCCGGCGTACCGGACAAAACACTGATTGCCCTACAGCAGCGGCAAATCGCCTTAGCCTGAGTGTTGAGGCGACCCGGAGGAGGATGCCGTGGCTACCGCGACGAGGACACGTCCGGCGAGGGCAAAGCGCGCCGCACGCACGACCAGCAAACGTACGACTGCACAGGCGCGAGCCGCGACCAAGACAGGTACGTCGACCGGCGCACGCGGCGCCACCAAATCGCGCAGCGCGACGACGTCGCGTACCGGGGCCCAATCTCGTAGCGCGACGACATCGCGGACCGCGACCAAGTCTCGCGGCGCGACGAGGCAGCCGGCTGCGGCGAAGAAAGCAACCGCACCGAGGAAGACGGCAACGTCGACGGCCTCGCGGACGCCGCGCAGCGGTCCGCTGCTGTCTGACCGGGACATTGGGCGGATGCTCGATCTCGTCCGGGACGCGGACAGCGTGGAACTGAAGCTGACCGTGCCGGAGTCCGCGCAGCGCCCGACGATCTTGTCGCTGGGCATGGATCCACTCGACGCGCAGATTCGGCAGATCTTCTTCTTCGACACACCGGCGCTGACGCTGAACCGCCAGGGGCTCGTGGTCCGTGCGCGTCGCATTCAAGGCAAGGGCGACGACTCGGTGGTCAAGCTCCGGCCGGTCGTACCGGCCGAGCTGCCCGGCGCGTTGCGGAGTTCACCGAACTTCGGCGTCGAGGTCGACGCGCTGCCGGGCGGCTTCGTGTGCTCTGGCTCGATGAAGGGGACGCCACGCAACACGGACGTACGCACCGCGACGGCCGGCGATCGACCGCTTCGAAAGCTGTTCTCGAAGGAGCAGCGTCAACTGTTCGCCGCGCACGCACCGGACGGCATCACGCTGGACGATCTGTCGGTGCTCGGCCCGCTGTTCGTGCTGAAGTTGAAGTTCAAGCCCGACGAGCTTGCTCGTTTGATGGTCGCCGAGATGTGGCTCTATCCCGATGGGTCGCGGATCCTGGAGCTGTCCACCAGGTGTGCGCCGGCCGAGGCATTCCAGGTCGCCGCCGAGGCGCGGGCATTCCTGGCCAGCCACGACATCGATCTCTCCGGCGAGCAGCAGACCAAGACGCAGCGGGCTCTGCAGTTTTTCGCAAGCAACCTGGGGTAGCAAGCGTTCGATTCCGTCGACGTGCACGGACCGCGAGCGGGCGCGCGGCGCCCGCTCGCCCGCGCCGTTACAGCTGGAAGTCGACCTGGCCGAGGTTGTTGTCGCTGTCCTCGACATCGCCGATCTCGCATTTCTGGCTGTACTTCTTGAACACGATGTCGCCGCCGAGTGCATCGGACTTGTTGTCAAACTCCTGCAGCACGTCGTCGTGGTCCTTGACCCGCCAACCGTCACCGTCGCCCATGTCTTCGACGGTCAGGTTCTTGTTGTTGTATTCCGAGCACAGTTGATCCTGATTCGGGATCGGCGGCAGGTTGCCGGACGGATCGCGCCAGTAGTCGAAGATGAAGTCGCCCTTCTCGTCGCGCGTGTTGTTGCGCCCGATGAAGCAATGCCGCTTGTAGCGCTGTGCCAGCGCGAGCGCTTCCTTCCCGACGTCGTCGGTCTGTCCGTGCACGCGGATCACGACGGTGTTGCCGTCGCTGATGATGAACGTGCCGCTCGCGCCGTTGCCATCCACGGTCAGGTTGTTCGGGTTATAGGAGACGCAGTCTGGGTTCGCCGGCCAGTCCGACGTCGACGTCGTTGGCTTGGACGTCGGCTTGGACGTTGGCGTCGATGTGGTGGCGCCGGTCGGCGGCGTCGCCGCAGACGTGCCAGAGACCGGTTGCAGGACTCCGGATCCGGTTGGCGTCGACTTCGCACCGCACCCCGCGGTGAGCACGAGAACGCCGATCAACGCCGGCGCCGCGATCTTCGTACGAAACATGCCGCGACGCTACGACCAGAGATGTAAAGCGGCTGTCAAAAAAATGGCTCGTTTGCGAAGTTGGCGTTCCACCGTGGACCTGCGAGACATCCCGAGTGCGTACGCGCTCGACTACTCCGGGTAGTGCGACTTGCGCCACAGTTTGCAACGGGGACACCCGGGTAACGCGTGAACACGTATGAATACGCAGACTCATATTGCGCGACGAGATCGAGGACGACGGGGGTTCTCGTGTCAGTTGGCGAACCGGTGGCCGTAGTTCCGATCGCCTCCGATGACCGGCGTCCGCGGCCCCGACAACGACTCGAGGTTCTCGACGGCGTACGGTTCCTCGCGGCGGCGTACGTCGTCGTCTTCCACTTCTCCGCCGGCGACCGCGGCAGCTGGCACGCTCCGTCCCGTACGCTCTTCGCTCCGCTGTTTTCGATCGCGTCGTACGGCTGGCTCGGCGTCGAGTTGTTCTTCATGATCAGCGGATTCGTCATTTGTCTGAGCGCATGGGGCAAGACGTTCGAGCAGTTCGCGGTGTCGCGGTTCATCCGCCTCTACCCGGCCTACTGGTTCGGCATCCTGCTGACCACCATCGTCGTGCTGATCGACCAGAGCCGCGCGCACGCCCTGGCGTGGCAGCACGTTGTCGAGAACTTCACGATGACGCAGTCGTGGGCAGGCGTCCCGGCCGTGGACCCGTCCTACTGGACGCTCGCCATCGAGTTGAACTTCTATCTGCTGGTCGCGCTCGTGCTGGTGTCGTGGGGTTTCACGTACTTCCGCGTGGTCATGTTCGGGATCGTGTGGCTCGCCGTGTCACTGCTCGACGCGTTCACCGTCAACTACTGGTACGAGGTCATCGTCCAGCCGGTCTACGTGCCCTTCTTCGTTGCCGGCATCGTGCTCTACCTGATCCACCGGTTCGGGCCGAGCGCCCAATTGTGGACGTTGCTGGCGCTGTGCTGGGCCTGCTCGATGTACCGGCTCGTGAACCGTACCGCGGTGCAGCACCCGTCCGGCGTCACGTTGAACTACTGGGTGGCGGCCAGCATCGTGACGGGATTCTTCGTAGTGCTCGCCTTGATCGCGCTCGGCAAGCTAGCGCTGATCCGTGGCCGGTGGCTCGTCACCGCCGGAGCTTTGACGTACCCGCTTTATTTGCTGCACCAGCAGATCGGCGAAACCGTCATCCGCTCGCTGGACCCGTGGGTGCCGTCGTGGCTGTTGCTTGGTCTGGTGTTCGCCGCGATGCTCGCGCTGTCGTGGCTGGTGCACCGCTACGCCGAGCGTCCGGTGGCCGCCCGACTGCGCGCGGCGTTGCGGGCTCGCCGCACGCCGGTCGCCGCGATGAGCGCCGCAGGAGTCACCGTGAGCGACAGTGTTCCGCGCAGCGTCAGCCTCGCATTGCCGCGGAGGCCATCCCCGGACCTCGTAGCGGCAACGACGCGTAGCGTCCCGCCGAGCCGCGACTCGCTCTCCGATTCTGCCGCCGATCGAGGGTTGACATAGGCGGAGCCGCTCCACCCGCTCAGCATGCTGGGCAGCGATCCGCATCGCATTCGCCTAGCCTCTTTCGACATGGGGCCTCGTGCGGTTGGTGCGGCGACTCTGATCGTTCTGACCGCCATAGGCACCGCGGGCTGCAGCTCCGGTGCGCACACCGTCGCAGGTGGCAGCCGGACCTCGACTCCGACCGTCGGTTCGTCGGCATCGAGCGCGGCCCCACGGCCCGCCGCGGGAGACGACTGCGTTACGTACCGACCTGGTGGCCACCCGGTCTACTTCGGCCCCGCCTCGGGCCTCGCCGGCTATCTCTACGGCACGGGCAACGTCGGCGTTGTCTTCGCGCACCAGTCGGACGGCGATGCCTGCGACTGGATGCCGGAGGCTGCCCGGCTCGCCAAGTTGGGTTACCGCGCCCTGGCAGTGGATCTAGACGGGTACGGCGCGTCGAAGACGCTCAACCGGCCCTACTCCGACGATGTCGCCGACGCGATCGACTTTCTGACCGGCCAAGGCGCGACATCCGTCGTGCTGATCGGGGCCTCGATGGGCGGCACGGCAGTGCTCACCGCCGCGGCGACCACAAAGGCGCGACTGGCCGCCGTGATTGCGCTCTCGTCACCCGCCGACTACGCCGGCATGGACGCGCTCGATGCGGCGCCGCACATCAACGCACCCCTCCTGATGATGTGCGGCATCGAAGACACCGGCTTCGTCGGAGCCGTGCAGGACATTTACGGCGCAGCCACCGCAACGAAACACAAGCGCCTTGTACTGGTTGATACCGACGTGCACGGGAAGCTGCTCGTCGAGCAAGGTCCGGACGTACAGCCGAAGTCATACGCCGCATATACCGCGTTCCTCGCGACCTACGCACCGCCTACCGCCGTCCATTGACCGACCGGCTTGCCTGGTGAGAAGCTTCCGGTGCCCCTCAACCGGCCATCCAATTGCTTGTCCACAAGGGAGTCAAGCGTGCGTGCAATCAGCAGGTTTCGATCGCGTCGAACCCCGATCGGCGTGGCCGTGCTCGCCACCGCGGGCTTGGTCGTCGGCGGCGTGATCCTCACGGGACCGGCCTCGGCCACCGCCGGGCCAACGGCCCACCGCATCACCGTCCACCCGGAGGTCTTCCAAGCAGGCGCCAAGGCGCCTGACGCCACCTTCGGTTGCCAGAACCGTCCGATGGACGGCTCGCAGGGACCGCGCTGCTATCAGCCGGCCCAGATCCAGAACGCCTACAACATCACCCCACTGCTCAGCAGCGGCATCAACGGCGCCGGGCGCACGATCGTCATTGTCGATGCCTACGGCAGCCCGACGATCGCGACCGACCTGACGACCTTCGACGCGACGATGGGCCTGCCAGACCCGTCCTTCACGACGATCACGCCAGCGGGTTCGCCGCCACCCTTCGACGTCAACGACCCCAACCAGTTCGGCTGGTCGGTCGAGACGACGCTGGACGTCGAGTGGGCGCACGTGACGGCACCGGGTGCGAACATCGTGCTCGCTGTCGCAGCAAGCAACAACGACACCGACATCCTTAACACGACCAAGTACGTGGTTGATCACAACATCGGTGACGTGATTTCGCAAAGCTTCGGCGAAGCCGAGGCGTGCATGGACTCGACCCTGCTTGACCAGCAGCACGCGGTGTTCGCGGAAGCAGTCAAGAAGGGGATCACGCTCTTCGCTTCGTCGGGTGACAGTGGCGCCTCGCAGCCGAGCTGCGACGGCACCGGTGCGCTGTTCTCCGCTAGCACCCCGGCCTCGGACCCGAACGTGACCGCCGTTGGCGGCACCACGCTGACGGCCGACCCAACGACGGGTGCGTACCAGAGCGAGACCGCGTGGACCGAGCCCTTCGGCTGCAACCCGCCAGCGGTGGCGGCGACCGACGTCAACTGCAGCGGCGGCGGATTCAGCAGCGTCTACAAGCGGCCGAGCTACCAGGCACCGCTCCAGAAGAACCACGCCCGAGGCGTGCCGGATGTCGCCTACAACGCAGGCGTCAGCGGCGGCGTGCTGATCTTCAGCGCGACGATCAACGCGGCCTTTGGGCTTCCGCCGAACTCGCTGACGTTCTTCATCATCGGCGGTACGAGCGCAGGCTCGCCGCAGTGGGCCGGTCTGGCGGCGGACGCTGACCAGCTCGCCGGGCACCGGCTGGGCAACATCAACGACTCGCTGTACAAGATCGCGAAGTCGAAGAAGGATTCCGCAGCCCTGCACGACATAACCACGGGCAACAACGACGTCGCCGAGATCGGCGGCGGCTTCGACGCCGGAACGGGTTGGGACGCCGTGACCGGGGTCGGCACCCCGAACGCGGCAGTACTCCTGCCGCTTCTTGCGAAGTAGCAGCACCAGGTTTGTCCGCGCTCGCCACAGCAATGCGGCGAGCGCGGACATTCCGTAGCTGCGGCGCCATCGGACATCGGGCTCGCAGCGTCAATCAGAGCCGCGCGGTGTGCTTCGCAATCGGCGGCGCGGCCGGCGCCGGGTAAGCGGCGCTATCGATGTGCATCGTCCTGATGCTGGTCTCGCGTGAGTGGCCGCGGTGTGACCCACCATTCCGAGGCGACTTCGAGTCCGCAGGCGCGGAGTGCCTGCCGCTTCGCCTGATCAAGGTGTCCCGTTACAACAACCGCCTGGACCGCGCCGCGACGAGCGGCTTCGGCAAGACCCGCGTGCAGTAGCCGAACGCCTGCCGTTTGCCAATTGGATTCGGTCGCGACGGCGAAGTCGTCGATCTGGCAGGTCAGTCCGCCGGGGTCGTAGACCGGTGGCGCGGGGAGCAGCGTCGCGATGAGGTACCCGGTGACTTGCCCGGCCTCTTCGCTGACCAACGAGATGACTTCGCCGTTGGCGATAAGGCTGGCGAGGTGAGGGTGGTGCTTGTCCTGCGCGTCGGCGGCAGGCCGCCAGAACACTGGCTGGTACCGCGCGTATTGCTCGCGCCGTTTGGTTGCCAGCGTGGTAATCGAGGCGATGTCAGCTGGCGCTGCGGTGCGTATCTGCTCGCTCACCGGCCCAGTATGTGCGAGCCGCTCATCTCGCTAGCGCTCTCAGGACCGGGCAGCGACTGGAATTGGTGGCGTTGGTTGACGAGATACGGTCAGGCGCAAGCGACTCGTACGGCATCGTGACCGTCACGCCGTGCAATATAGTCGTCGCTGGAATGCCGCCCTCTGGTATCTAGCCGCACCACATCTCAGCGCGATCGGGCACGCAACGCGCGGCTACAGCGCTGATTGCCGGCGCACTCGCCAGACCGCTAGCGGCAGCAGCAGCAAACTGGCCAGCGCGGGTAGGAATGGCTGCCAACCGTGCAGCGTCCAGAAGCTGATCCCGGCGGGCTGGTCGCGCAGTTGGAGCAGCTGAGTGTCGGCCGTGGCCACCACCGCGTACACGGCGAGGCTGGCCAGTGGCCGCGCGTCGACTAGCGCCCAGACCGCCACCAGCGCGACGAGCACAGCCGCGTAGACACTGATCAGGATCTGTGGCACCCACGGCACGGTCGGCGTGAACCACTCGACGATCGGCACCGCCGCGATGACGGCCAGGATGGCCAGCCACGGGCGCGGCATCCGATCACGGCCGAGGACGAGCCCACCGAATAACAGCAGCGCCCATGCCTTCGGATCTGATGGCCCTGGTATCACGGCTGGCAGCCAGCCGAAGCGAGCCGTCGGGATCAGGTAGTAGATGCCGAGCAGCGCGCACGCCGCGGCCAACGCCCGCCCGGGTACGAACCAAGCGAGGCCGACGACGACCAGCACTAGCGCGGCCGGGACGATCGGCCACCACGGCGCGCCCTGCTGGGCGGTGGCGATGCCCCACGTGATGCCCTGCACGCTGGTCATCGAGTGGACCAGGAACAGCGCCACCGCAAACTGCACGACCAGCCGCAGATGCGTCCGCAGCGGCTGTCCGTGTGGCTGGCTGGCCCGCATCCGCAACCCAGCCAGCGCTAGCGACGCACGGTCACGCAGGCTCGGGCGGCCGTCGGTGGCGTCCATCAGGGTGCTCAGGATCTCCGGGCCGTGCTCCTGCCGGTACGCCTTCGGATACGCCCACAGGTAGGAGTCGTTCACACCGGCCTCCGCTTCGCGCCAGGGGAAAGCAGGGTGGCCAGGCCGGGCGAGTCGTTGACAAGGCGGGCCGCCTCGGCCATGCGCTGCGCCTCCGCTCGCAATGCGGTAGCGCCGGTCTCCGTCAGTTCGTAGGACCGGCGCGTACGCCCGTTGACGACCTCGGTCTCAAGCGGCCGCACGTAGCCCTCGGTGGTCAGCCGGTCGAGCGCGGTATACAGCGTGCCGGTGGACAGGCGCACGCGACCGCGCGATGCCTCCTGCGCGTGCTTGATGATCGCGTACCCGTGCCGAGGGCCGTCGATCAGCGACGCCAGCACGAAGTAGGTCGGTTCTCGCATGCGATCCACAATAGGTAGGACATCGACATGTCGTCAACCGATCTATTGAAGCGGCCGAAGCAAACGCAGCACAGCAGGCGCCGCGAGATGTGATCGAGGCCGCCGATGGGTGCGAGCTGGGTTAGAAAGTGGAGCGGGCGACGGGAATCGAACCCGCACCATCAGTTTGGAAGACTGAGACTCTGCCATTGAGCTACGCCCGCGCGCCGGGTCGCCCCAGACTGCTCGCCTAGCGTACAAGGTCGAGCGCCGACCACCCGCTCGCTGGCGGTCCGAATCGATTGTGTCGATCATGCGCCGAGCGCTTAGACTTGCGGCGCTACGAGACGGGATGTGGCGCAGCTTGGTAGCGCACTCGCTTTGGGAGCGAGGGGCCGTGGGTTCAAATCCCGCCATCCCGACCGACCTGCGAAAACGCATATCAAGGGCGTGAGCAGGCGATTCAAAGGGCGTCAGACGGCTCGCTCAAGCCCGGGGCGCCACTACACTCGAGACGCGTTTTGCGAGGTTTGCCGGTGCCGTGCCCTACCCGGCCCAAATGCGTACGACCTCCGGCCACTCGCCTAGACTCGACCGGACGACCCATCCCGGCCGGCTGGTGCGCCGCCGCTGTGGCATCGTGATCGACATCCATCAAGGAGTACGTCTGTGAAAAGCACGGTCGAGACGCTCAGCCCGACGCGGGTACGGCTCGCCATCGAGGTGCCGTTCGCCGAGTTGGAGCCGAGCCTCCGCAAGGCGTACCGGGAGATCGGCTCGCAGGTCCGGGTGCCCGGGTTCCGGCCCGGCAAGGTGCCGTCGTCGGTCATCGACCAGCGCATCGGCCGTGGAGCGGTGCTCAACGAGGCCGTCCAGGAGGCCATTCCGGAAAACATCGTCGCGGCCGTACGCGAACACGACGTGAAGTCGCTCGGCCGGCCGGAGGTGGCGATCACCGAATTCGGCGACGGGCAGCCGCTGAAGTTCACCGCCGAGCTGGACGTGCGTCCGGAGATCACGGTCCCCGACCTCGACTCGATCGCGATCACCGTCGACGATCTGGAACTCGCAGACAGCGAAATCGACGAGCAAGTCGATGCGCTGCGGCAGCGGTTCGCCACGTTGAAGACGGTCGACCGTCCGGCGGCGCTGGGCGACTACGTACAACTGGATCTCGCCGCAACGGTCGACGGCGTCGAGGTGCCCGGCGGCACCGCCACCAACGTGTCCCACGAGATCGGCAGCCAACAGCTCCTGCCTGGGCTGGACGACGTGCTGCCCGGCCTCAGCGCAAACGACGCGACCACGTTCGTGACCCAGCTGGTCGCTGGCGACCTCGCCGGCAAGGATGCGGACGTCGCGGTGACCGTGCGCTCGGTCAAAGAGAAGCAGCTCCCTGACCTGGACGACGCGTTCGCGCAGATGGCCAGCGAATTCGACACGCTCGACGAGCTGCGCGCCGACGTGCGTGGACGCATCGAGCGGGTCAAGCGGATTGAGCAGCTCTACGCAGCGCGCGACAAGGTGCTCGCGGATCTGGTCGCGTCGGCCGACGTGCTGGCGCCCGAGGGCGTGGTACGCGAGGAAGTCGAAACGCGCAAGCAGGCGATGACCGACGAGCTCGAGCGGATGGGCGCCTCGATGGCCGACTATCTGTCCGCGGAGGACAAGACGGAAGAGGCGATCGACGCCGAACTGAGTGAGGCGGCCAGCGAGGGCATCAAGATCCAGCTGTTGCTGGACACCATCGCGGACGCCGAGGACATCCAGGTCAGCGACGACGAGTATTCGCACGAGATCGTGCACCGGGCGCAGCGCGTTGGCATGGCGCCGCAGGCCTACTACGACCAGTTGGTGCGCTCCGGTGCGGCCGCGGCCGTGTTCGGCGACGTCCGTCGCGGCAAGGCGCTCGAGCTGGTGATGAACCGCGTGAAGATCACCGATGCGTCCGGCAACGTGCTCACCCTCGACGCGCTGCGTGCCGGCGCCGACGCCGACGACCACGAGGGCCACGACCACGAGGGCCACGACCATGAGGGCCACGATCACGAGGGCCACGATCACGACTGACGCGTCCGTGGTGGCTGCGGTCGCTTTGGTGGGTACGCCCAGAGCCTGCTCGCGGCGGCGCGGGAGCCAGCCTGCGCTATGAGCGAACAGCCCGCCGTCGACAGGTTTCGGCTCTCCGCGACCGGATAGTGTCGGTCGTACCAGGGACTCACATGAAGGGCCTGCCATGACCGATCTGCACATTCCGTCGGAGGCGCGTGGCACCGAGGCGCTGACCGGCAACCTCGATGACTCGGTGTATAACCGCCTGCTGAAGGAGCGCATCATCTTCCTCGGCAGCGAGGTCAACGACCAGGTCGGCAACCGGATCTGCGCCCAGCTGCTACTGCTCGCAGCCGAAGACGACGAACGCGACATCAACCTCTACATCAACTCGCCGGGCGGCTCGGTTTCGGCCGGCATGGCGATCTACGACACCATGCAGTTCGTCAAGAACGACGTGGTGACAATCGCGATGGGTATGGCGGCCTCGATGGGCCAGCTGCTGCTGTGCGCGGGTACGAAGGGCAAGCGGTACGCGCTGCCGCACGCGCGGATCATGATGCACCAGCCGTCCGGCGGCATCGGAGGCACCGCCTCGGACATCGCGATCCAGGCCGAGCAGATGCTCTACACGAAGCGGATGTTCCAGGAGCGCGTGGCGTTCCACACCGGCCAGGACCAACCGACCATCGAGTCCGACTCGGACCGCGACCGGTGGTTTACCGCGGAAGAGGCCCGCGACTACGGCTTCATCGACAAGGTCATCACCGGGGCGCTGCAGGTCCCCGAGGGTGCCGGCACGCGGAGCTAAGGGGGACTGTGACGTGACGGATCTTTACCAGCCGCGGTTCGCGCCGGTGACCAATCGCTACTTCCTGCCGAACATCACCGAGCGGACGTCCTATGGCCTCCGCGAGATGAATCCGTATTCGAAGCTGTTCGAAGAGCGGATCATCTTCCTCGGCATGCCGATCGACGACACCGTCGCGAACGACGTGATGGCCCAGCTACTCACGCTCGAGTCAACTGACCCGGAGCGCGAGATCATCATGTACATCAACTCGCCGGGTGGCTCGTTCACCGCTATGACCGCGATCTACGACACCATGCAGTACATCCATCCGGACGTACGAACGGTCTGCCTCGGCCAGGCGGCGAGCGCCGCAGCGGTGTTGCTCGCGGCCGGTACGCCCGGCCGGCGCATGGCGCTGCCAAATTCGCGCATCATCATCCACCAGCCGGCGACCGAGGGCGGCTACGGCCAGAGTTCCGACATCGAGATCCAGGCGCGCGAGATCCTGCGGATGCGCAGCCAGCTGGAGGAGATGCTGGCCGAGCACAGCCACCGTACGGTTGAGCAGGTCCGCAAGGACATTGACCGCGACAAGATCCTGACCGCCGACGAGGCGAAGGACTACGGCCTGGTCGACGACGTGATCGCCAGCCGGAAGAAGAGTCTGCTCGCGACCGGGAAGGCCGTCGGCTGACCCGGACGACCGTGACTGGGAAGGCCGTCGGCTGACCCGGACGATGGGACCCGGAGAGCGGTCGGCAGAGCCGCCACGACGACGATCTGACCGAGCACGTGACCACGCCCCTGTTCCGCAAAGCACCTTCGCGGAGCGGGGGCGTTGTCGCGCACGATGCGATCATTGAGACGAAGGCCACGGCGGCCGAGGTCGCCAGGCACCACCGCGACGCAGCTGCCCGTACTACGGCTAGACGGATATATCGGACGCAAACCGTGAGATCGCGGAAATGGCCGACGCGACACCCGGTCGGGGTCGACACTTCCGCTGCCCGACCGGGTACCGTCAATCGTGCGGCGGTCACCACCGGCGACGCACCGACAGCAGATATTCCAATGACGGCCGCTCGCACGGCGACGCCCAAGCGCCGCCGACCGGATCGGCCACACGGCACACGCATGCGCAGGGAGAACAAGTGGCACGGATCGGCGACGGCGGCGACCTGTTGAAGTGCTCCTTCTGCGGCAAATCGCAGAAGCAGGTCAAGAAACTGATCGCTGGCCCCGGTGTCTACATCTGCGACGAGTGCATCGACCTCTGCAACGAAATCATCGAGGAAGAGCTCGCCGAGTCGACCGAGGTCAAGTTCGACGACCTTCCGAAGCCGATGGAGATCTGCGAGTTCCTCGACTCCTACGTGGTCGGCCAGGACCAGGCGAAGAAGGCCCTGTCGGTGGCCGTCTACAACCACTACAAGCGCATCCAGGCGGAGGCCGCTGGCTCCGGCGGCGACAACGGCGTCGAGCTCGCCAAGTCGAACATCATGCTGATCGGGCCGACCGGCTGCGGGAAGACCCACCTCGCCCAGACGCTCGCGCGGATGTTGAACGTACCGTTCGCGATCGCCGACGCCACCGCGTTGACCGAGGCGGGATATGTCGGCGAGGACGTCGAGAACATCCTGCTGAAGCTGATCCAGGCGGCCGACTACGACATCAAGCGCGCCGAGACGGGGATCATCTACATCGACGAGGTCGACAAGATCGCGCGCAAGTCGGAGAACCCGTCGATCACCCGTGACGTCTCCGGCGAGGGAGTGCAGCAGGCGCTGTTGAAGATCCTCGAGGGCACCGTGGCAAACGTGCCCCCGCAGGGCGGGCGCAAGCACCCGCACCAGGAGTTCATCCAGATCGACACGACGAACGTGCTGTTCATCGTGGGCGGCGCGTTCGCCGGTCTGGAACGGATCATCGAGCAGCGCGTTGGCAAGAGCGGCATCGGGTTCGGCGCCAACCTCCGCTCGATCGGCGACCGCACCGTTGACGACACGTTCGCCCAGGTGATGCCGGAGGATCTGCTCAAGTTCGGCCTGATCCCGGAGTTCATCGGCCGCCTGCCGGTCATCACCAGCGTGCGGAGCCTCGACCGCGACGCGCTGGTCAGCATCCTGACCGAGCCGCGCAACGCGCTCGTACGGCAATATCAGCGACTCTTCGAGCTCGACGGCGTCGAGCTGGAGTTCACGCCCGAGGCGCTGGAGGCCATCGCGGACCAGGCAAACCTGCGCGGCACCGGTGCCCGCGGGTTGCGCGCGATCCTCGAAGAGGTGCTGCTCTCGGTGATGTACGAGGTGCCGAGCAACCCGGACGCCGCACGTGTCGAGATCACCCGCGAAGTGGTGCTCGACAACGTCTACCCGACGATCGTGCCGCGCGAGTTCACCGGGCGCCGCGCTCGCCGTGAGCGTGAGGAGAAGTCGGCCTGACGCCGACGCAGGGGCGGGACACCAGCACGCCCGCTCCACTCACCGATCTCGCCACATTGCTCGACGGCATCGCGCGCGGCGACTTTCCGCCGACCGACATGAGCGTTACGCACGTGGCGCAGCCAAGCGCACGCGATGCCGCCGTGATCGCGACCACCGCGCACGTGATCGTGGCCGCCGATGTCCCACCCGATTGGCTTGCCGAGCATCTGCCACCCGGTGATCCGGGTGCCGCGTTCAACCCGCCGTTCCTGGGTGCGCTCGAGGCCAGGACCGAACGCCGGGTCAACAACATCGACATGTTGTTCGTCTCGCCGCCGAGGTCAGGGTCGCCCGCGTTGGCGCTGTCCGCGGTGCACGATCCCGAACATCCACGGGTACGCCGTGCCGGGCGGTACCGCGACGACATCACCGTCTACACGTGCGAGGGTGGCGTACTCGTCATCGGCCGAGGGCTCGCCGGCCGGTGGGAGCTCGGGCTGGAGGTCGCGCCGGCATACCGCGGTAAGGGTCTGGGCCGTGCGATGGCCACGGCGGCCGCGCACCTCGTTCCAGATGGCGCACCACTGTGGGCGCAGATCGGCGTCGGCAACGTGGCAAGCATCCGGGCGTTCCTCGCGGCCGGCTTCCTTCCGGTGGCCGAGGAGGCACTGCTCGTCAGTCACGCCGTAGGTGATCACTAGCGCTGGCGCCGACGATCCACCTCGCCGGGCGGCGTCACCACGACCATCACCAGGCGCGCGGTGCGGTCGCCGTCGTTGCGGTATTCGTGCGGCGCGTCGGCGGCGAAGTCGATCGTGTCGCCGAGCCGGACCCGGTGTGCGGCACCGCTGATCGCCACCGTCAGCTCGCCGGCGATCACGTGAACTAACTCGCGCGTGCCGGCCGGGTGGTCGTCGGCGGCGTGCCGGTCGCCCGGCTCGAGCACCCAGTCCCACAGCTCGACGAAGTCGGGCTCGTTGAGACCACCGAGCAACCGTGCGAACCCGCCCGCCGTGCCGCGCCAGAGCACGGGTGCGTCCGAACCGCCAGTGATCCGTACCGGTTTCTCGTCGGCCGACTCCAGCAAACGCGTCACGGCGACACCGAACGCGTCGGCGAGCCGGCACAGCGTACCCACGCTCGGGTTGGTTCGTGCCGCCTCGATCTGCACGATCATTCCCTTGCTCACCGCGGACCGGCCGGCAAGTTCGTCCAGCGACCAACCGCGGGAGCTGCGGAGGGTGCGGACCTGGCGCGCGACGGCGGCCGTCAGTGCCTCGACGGAGCCGGCACCGCGCACCCTCGACCCGGCCGGCCCGGCGCTGCCGGCCGGCAGCAGTCCGCCAGTGCCGGCCGTGTCGGTCAACACACTGTCCTCCACGGTCACTATTGTGTTACACCTGTCGGGTGGTGTCCACGCTTCCGATCCTGCTCGCGGCGCTCTCCGCGGTCGTGTGGGGCACCGGCGACTTCAGCGGCGGCAAGGCGAGCCAGCGCGCGCAGCCGCTCGCGGTCGCGCTCGTCTCGCAACTGCTCGGACTGCCGGTGCTCTTCGCGGGCGTGGTGGTGTTCGGCGGCCATGGGCCAACCGCGGGCGACATCGGCTACGGAGCGCTGGCCGGCATGGCCGGCTTCGGCGGCATCCTGCTGCTCTACCGCGGCCTGTCGCAAGGGGTCATGTCGGTCTTCGCACCGATCAGCGCGGTCACGGCCGCGCTCATTCCGCTCGTGGTCGGGCTCGCTGCGCAGCGAACGCCGTCCGCCGCCGCGTTGATCGGGGCAGTGCTCGCGATCGGCGCGATCGCGCTGGTCAGCATGAGCGGCCGTCGGACCGGCAAGGTGACGCCGCGACTGATCGGGCTGGCGCTGGCCACCGGCGCGATGTTCGGCGTCTTCTTCGCGGTCCTTGGTCTCGCCGGCTCGAGTGCCGGCGTGTGGCCGATGGTCGGTGTACGTATCGGCTCCATCGGCGTCGGCCTGATCGCCGCCGCGGCCACGAAGACATCGCTGCGGCTGCCGCGCGGGACGTGGCGGTGGACGGCGACCGCCGGCGTCTTCGACATCACCGCGAACGTGCTCTACGTGCTCGCCACCGAACGCGGACAGCTCAGCATCGTTGCGCCGATCGCGGCGCTCTATCCGGTGAGCACGGTGCTGTTGGCGCTCGCGATCGATCGCGAACACATGCGACCGGTGCAGCTTGCCGGACTCGGGCTCGCCGCCACGGCGCTCGTACTCGTCGCGGCCTAGCCTGGTCGCCCGGTCGCCTCGCGCTGGCACCGCGGCCGTCTGGTTCACCCGGGCGTCGGCTCCTAGGCTGGGCACATGCGCGTGGCGATGTGTCAGCTGAACTCCCGTGACGACCGAGACGCCAATCTCAAGGTCGCTCGCGACCTTCTCGGCCGTGCCGCCGACGCCGGCGCGGATCTCGCGATGCTGCCGGAATACGTCGACTATCTCGGGCGGTCGGCGGGCGAGCCGGCTGGCGAGCCGCCGGACGGCGAGTTAGGCACGATCTTCGCCGAAGCCGCGCGCGAACTCGGCATCTGGGTGCACGCCGGCTCGTTCCACGAGGCCGGGCCGGATGGGCGAACGTACAACACGTCATTGGTCTTCGATCGTTCCGGCCGGCTGGCGGCGTCGTACCGGAAGATCCACCTGTTCGATGTCGAGATCCCGGGCCGCGTCTCGATGCGGGAGTCGGATCGGATCGCGGCCGGGTCCGCGGTGGTTGCGCTCGACATCGAAGGGGTACGGGTTGGCCTTTCGATCTGCTACGACCTGCGCTTCCCGGAGCTCTACCGGAAGCTGGCCGTCGAACACGAGTCGACGGTGATGGTCGTGCCAGCCGCCTTTATGGCACACACCGGTCGCGACCACTGGGAGGTGCTGCTCCGCGCGCGAGCCATCGAGAACCAGTGCTACGTGCTGGCCGCCGGTCAGATCGGCGATCACGAGCCGCACCGCACGTGCTACGGCCGCAGCATGGTCGTCGACCCGTGGGGCACGGTGCTGGCACAAGCCGCCGACGTTGTCGGTGTGACGGTCGCCGACATCGATCCCGGTCGGGTGGCCACGATTCGTACCCAGGTGCCGAGCCTCGCGAACCGACGTCTTCCCTGATCAGCCGCCGTGCCGGCTCGGGACGGTCCGTGTCGGGGTCAGGCCATGCTGAACAGCACCCCGACGACGATCACGCCGACGACGGCGGTGCCGGCCATCAAGATGCCGCGGGACATGCGCGACGGTCCTCGCATGAAGAGTTTGTGCGCCGCGATCAGGGTGACCACGATCAGGCACGCGGTGATGGCGAGCTGCCAGATTGGCGCGAGCATGCCGAGCAGCGCGTCCTGGGCGTACCACCGCATGACTTGCATTGAACCCCAATTCGTCGACGATGGCTCGATGGGTACGCCCTTGCTTCACTCCGCGGTGCGGGCATAGCGGTTCGACCTCCTGATCGTCAAGCGATAGTGATCATTCGTGGCGAGGTGGCGGCTCGCCTGTGCGACCTGGGCGCGGTACGTCGAAAGACTTCCGCGACACGCCGGCGAAAACGCCGTGACATGCGGTTCCGCGATTGGGCCCAACTTCGGTTTGGTTGCCGGACACTTATCGGGTAGAGTAATCAGGCCGGCGAGGAGCCGGGCGGGCTTGAGCCACTGCTCGAGTCGGCCGGTCTCGGCGGTTCCCCGGGCTCAGACGATCGGACCGCTTCGCGGTCACGTTCGGATGCGCGCGCCGGAAGTGTCGGGACAACTGACATGTTCACACTGTGAACGCGTTGTTGACTCGATCTTCCCAGTCGGGTAAGTTAGTGTGGTTGCCTCGGTGCCGCCCCAGTTGTGGGGACAGTGTCGTGTGTGGTTGTTCTTTGAGAACTCAACAGGGTGTTTTTGTGATGCCAGTGCCAATTTTTGATTGGTAGTTATGCCCCTGTGCCACAGCTTTCGGCTGTGGCGGGGTTCCTTTGGCAGCGGCCCCGTTTGTGGGCCGCATTTTGCCGGGGCGAATTTTTCAGATTTTTGTTGGAGAGTTTGATCCTGGCTCAGGACGAACGCTGGCGGCGTGCTTAACACATGCAAGTCGTGCGGAAAGGCCCCTTCGGGGGTGCTCGAGCGGCGAACGGGTGAGTAACACGTGAGTAACCTGCCTCTGGCTTTGGGATAACCCTCGGAAACGGGGGCTAATACCGGATAT
>DASTMZ010000081.1:0-17269 GCA_035713725.1 Micromonosporaceae bacterium | reverse complement strand
CGGATGGGGGTACGCGGCACTCTGGACGGCCGTCATCGGTGCCCGTGCGGCCTTCTCCTACGGCTGCGTGCACTGGTGGCCGACGCAGCTAGTGCACTGGGGCATCGCGCACCGGGTCGGCGTGAACGCGCTCACCGATGCCTTGGTGTTCATGGCCGTCACCATGCTGGTCACCCGTACCCTCGGCATCTGGGCGCGGGCCGCGTCGCTGGCCGGCGCCGCGAACGACGAGCCCGCCGGCGCCGCAATCGGCGCACAGCGGTGACCACCGCTGCCCCCTCGCATTCGAACAACCCGACGGCGTCGCGGCCTGCCGTGGCGCCGTCGGTGCACGTTACGGCCTGCTGCGGCGCCGACCGGCCATTTAGGCGGCTAAGCGTCGCTTTCGAGGAGCCGCTTGAGCTGGGCGAGATCGGCCGCCACGAGACCGGCGTCGCGAGCGAACTCCTCGTCGCTCATGCCCGGCATCCGGCGGAGCGTGAACACCACCTCGCTGCCGTCTCCATCGGCGATCACGCGCATCGGGTTGTAGACGGTCTGACCCGACGGCAACGTCACGGTGTGGTCCAGAATGCCGAAATCGTTGCGCGGTGCGAAGGTGACAGCGATCGGACCGTCGGCCGTCTGCACGAACCATTGCCCGTCGACGTTCTCGATGCCGGTGCCAAGCCCTGGCGCCCAGTCGGGCACGTTTGCCGGGTCTGCCGCATAGTCGTAGACGTCGGCGGCGGTTCGGTTGATTGACTCAGCGAGGTGTTTGGATTCCGATGCCATGACTCGATGATGCCCGATGGGTGCGTCAGTCAAGCCCCGCGGCGGGGCGCGTGCCCCCGAACGCCATGTTGCGGTCAGCGGTAGCGCCGGTCGGACCGGCAGTCGGCAATATCATCGGCGTGTTGACGACGTGCTGTCCGGCACCAACCGAACGATCGCGTCGAAGGAAGGTGGCAGCCCATGGCGCAAAGTCTTAGCGCCGCAGGCCAGATCGGCCGTATGCCTCGTGTTGCCATGGTTACCGGCGCAGGAAGCGGCATCGGGCGCGCGGTGGCACGATCTCTCGCGGCAGCGGGCTGGATCGTCGCGCTCGTCGGCCGCACGCGCTCGTCGCTCGATGAAACCAACGAGGCAATCGCGCTCGCTGGCGGCGAAGCCTGTTCGATGGTGGCCGACGTAACCAGCCAGCCGTCGGTCGTCGACGCGTTTGGCAAGCTGGTCAGCGCCTACGGCAGGCTCGATCTCCTCTTCAACAACGCCGGCACCAATGTGGGTGCCGCGACCATCGACGAGTTGACGCTCGACGATTGGAACACGGTCTTGAACACCAACCTGACCGGCGCGTTCCTGTGCGCCCGAGAAGCGTTTCGAATCATGCGTACCCAGCAGCCGCAAGGTGGCCGAATCATCAACAACGGTTCGATTTCCGCGTATGTGCCGCGGCCCGGCTCCGCTCCATATACGGCAAGCAAGCACGCGATTTTGGGACTGACCAAGTCGATTTCGCTTGACGGGCGGGCGTACGGCATTGCGTGTAGCCAGATCGACATCGGAAATGCTGCCACTGAGATGACCGCACAAATGAGCCGTGGCGTCGCGCAGGCCGACGGACAGGTTAGGCCGGAAGCGACGATGCCACTTGACAGCGTGGCGTCGGCAGTGACGCTCATGGCTGACTTGCCGCTCGACTCCAACGTTCAGTTCATGACGCTGATGGCCACCTCGATGCCGTACATCGGACGCGGCTAGGCGTCTCCTGATACCTGCGACATGCCACATTCGCTAGAGCGGAGACCACCAAGGTGAAGGTCGTGATTACCGGCGGAGGCGGCTTTATCGGCAGTCAGCTGACGGCTGCGCTCCTCGAACGTGGGCATTTGGCTGGCCCGTCAGGCAATGAAGAGCCGATCCAGTCCATCACGTTGATCGATATTTCCCACCCATCGTCAATGACAGGCGATCCTCGGATCGAACGCGTCGTCGCAGACGCAACGGACGAAGCCGCGATTCGGGCAGCAATTGGCCAGGACGACGTCTCGGTCTTTCATCTCGCTTCGATGGTTAGCGCGGGGTGCGAGAACGACTTCGATGGAGCCATCAACGTCAATGTGCGGGGCGCGCAGACGGTGCTCAACGCGCTGCGCGCCTGCCGCACTGCGCCGCGCGTTGTGTTCACGAGCAGCATGGCCGCGTTTGGATCTGACGCGGTGCAGAGTGTGGTATCAGACGAGACGAAACTGACCCCCGAAACCACCTACGGCGTCACGAAGGCGATCGTCGAGCTTCTCGTCAACGACTACACCAGAAAGGGCTACGTGGACGGACGATCGGCCCGCCTTCCCACGGTCATCATCCGTCCCGGCCGGCCAAACGCGGCCGCGTCCTCCTGGGTCAGCGGCATATTCCGGGAGCCATTGAACGGCCAGGACATGGTTGTCCCGGTCGACATTGACCTCCCCGTGCTTGTGACGGGCTATCGGACGGTGGTACACAACCTCATTGCGCTGCATGACGGTCGAAGTGACGACCTAGGTTCGGATCGCGCGATGAATCTGCCGGCAATCGCGGCAACCGCAAACGAAATGACCGCAACGTTGTGTGAGGTAGCGGGTGAGCGCATCACGCGCTTCATCCGACATGAACACGACGAACTCGTCAGTCGAATCTTTGCCAGCTGGCCTCAAGCGTCCACGTTCGACCGGGCGCTGAAGCTCGGCCTCAAAACTGACGCAAACCTTGAGTCCATTGTCCAGCACTACATCGCAGACTTCATGCGCTAGCTTCCGCACGTGGCACCCACGGGCGCCCGCTCCAGACGGGCGCCCGGTCGCAAGCTCAGGACGCGACGTCAGCCGTCGATGGTGTGTCGGCCGCCTCCGAACTCCATCTCCTCTGCGCCAGCCAGCCGTACCACAGCGGTCACGCCGTCCGGGACGTCGATCGAGACATGCAAGCCCGCCTCGTCTTGCTGCCACTGCACAGCGACTCGTCCACGGTGTGTCTGCAGCGAGGCACGCGCCCAGGTGAGGTCGCCGCCGGGTCGCGGAGCGACAAGCACGCGTCGGTAGCCCGGTTCGAGCGGTGCGATGCCGCCAATGATGCGGTGCATCCAGTCCGCGACGGCACCGAGCGCGTAGTGGTTGAAGCTGGTCATCTCCCCCGGGTTGATCGTGCCGTCCGGGAGCATCGAGTCCCAGCGCTCCCAAACCGTGGTCGCGCCCATGGTCACCGGATAGAGCCAGCTGGGGCAGCCCTTCTCGAGCAGGAGCCGGTACGCGGTGTCCACGTGACCCGTGGTGGCAAGCGCGTCGAGCACGAACGGCGTACCCGCAAATCCGGTGCCGATGCGGTAATCGTTCGCGGCGGCCAGTTCCGCAAGGCGGTCGCCTGCCTTCGTACGCAAGTCATCCGGAAGCAAGTCGAACACGATGGCCAGCGCGTACACGGTTGGGCAGTCGCTGCTGACCTTGCCGTCGGCGGAGACGTAATGCTCTCGGAATGCGTGCCCGACCCGGTCGCGCAACGCGGTGAACTCGGCGGCATCGGCGTCGTGACCGAGCAGCCGGGCCGCGTCCGCGACGATCCCGAGGGTACGGAAGTAGCACGCGGTCGCGACAACGCCATGGTCCGCCTTGGCCTGGAACGGGTTGTCGGGTGGTGCCTGCGGGTCGAGCCAGTCGCCGAACTGGAACCCGGTGTCCCACAAGTCGTTTGTGGACAGCAACTTCTCGACGTGCCGAGCGTGTGCCACCATCGCGGAATACTGTCGCCGCAACGCATCCACGTCGCCGTACGCCTGCCACAGCGCCCACGGCACCCACGCCGCCGCATCGCCCCACAACGCCGGCGTTTCGCTGGCTCGCAGTTCCTCTGGCGGGTTGGCGTATTTGAGCGGGTCCGGGATCACGAACGGGATCCGTCCGTTGGCCGCCGCCTGTTCGGCATCGAGGTCAAGCAGCCAGTTGCCCAAGAACCCGGCCACGTCGTAGAGGAAGGCCGCGGTCGGTGCGAACACCGCGATGTCGCCCGTCCAGCCCAACCGTTCGTCGCGCTGCGGGCAATCCGTTGGTACGTCGAGGAAGTTGCCACGCAGTCCCCACACCACGTTGCGGTGCAACTGGTTGAGCAGGTTGTCGGAGCACTCGAATTCGCCGGTCCGATCGAGGTCGGAGTGCACGACGACGGCTTCGAGCGAATCGGTGGTGAGGTCGCCGGGCCAACCGTCAACCTCGATGTAACGGAAGCCGTGGAACGTCTTGGTCGGCTCGAAGGTGTCCACCGCGCCGCTGAGTACGAATCGGTCGGTGGCCTTCGCCGTACGCAACGGACGGGTACCAAGTTCGCCGCCGTCGAGCACTTCGGCGTGCCGGACGGTAATCACGGTGCCCGCGTCGCCTTCGACGGTGCACCGTACCCAGCCGACCAGGTTCTGCCCGAAGTCTACCAGCGTCCGGCCGGACGGCGAGGTCGACACCGCCACGGGTCGGACCACCTCCTGCCGACGGGTCACCGGCCCGACGTACGGAGTCAGACGCTGCTTGTCGTACGCCAGCGTGTGCACGCCGGTCCAGCCCGACGTATCCGCGCCCGGATGCAACCAGGTGTCGTTGTGCAGCCGAGCATCGATCGTCTGACCGTCGTAGAGATCGTTGACCGTGACGGCGGACGGACCCGCTTGCCAGGATTCGTCCGTACCAACGGTTTGTACGTAACCATCGCTGTACGTGATCCGCAGTTCGGCGAGTAGCCCAAGTTCATCGCCGTAGACCGCGCGGCTACCCAGGAAGCCGAGCCGGCCGCGGAACCAGCCGTTGCCGAGCGCAAACCCCAGCACCGTCGAGGCGCGAAGCAGATGTGTGACGTCGTAGTCGCGGTAGCGCAATCGCCACTCGTAACTCGACCAGCCAGGGCTGAGAACCTCGTCGCTGCACGGCTGGCCACCGAGAAATGCCTCGAAGACGCCGAGCGAGGTCGCGAACAACGTTGCGTTGGCAACGGTGCCGTGGCCGGCTTCGAGCGATACCTCGCGCCGCAACAGCGGTGCACCGGAGAAGTCATCGTTGGGCGAGATCATGGACGCGCTGAACTCGTGGGTCATTGCCGCGCTCCGTACGTCGTCGTGTCGATGGGATGGAGCAGCTCGCGCAAGCGGTAGCGGTCGCCGGTGACAGCGCCGGCGGCGCGAGCTTGGACGAGGACATTGCCGTACGCGGTCGCTTCGACCGGACCGGCGATCACTGGCAACGCGCATGCGTCGGCCGTCAGCTGGCACAGCAGCGCGTTGTTTGCGCCGCCGCCAACGAGGTGGACGACTTCGGCAGCCACGCCGGTCAGACGGACCGCCTCAGCCACCGCCCGCCGGTAGGCGTCTGCCAAGCTGTCCAGGATGCAGCGCGTGATCTCGGCCGGTGTCTGCGGTTCCGGCCGGCCGATGCGCAGGCATTCCGCGCGGATGCGCGAGGGCATGTCGCCGGGCGGCAGGAACTCTGGCCGGTCCGGGTCGATCAGGAAGCGGCGCGGCGGCACCTGTTCGGCCTCGGCCAGCAAACGATCCAGCCGGATCCGCTCACCGTCACGCTCCCAGGTGCGGATCGACTCCTGCAGCAACCACAGTCCCATCACGTTGCGCAGGAACCGGACGGTGCCGTCGACGCCGAGTTCATTGCTGAAGTTTGCGACCCAGGCATCCTCGGAGATGACCGGCGCATCAACCTCGACGCCGACGAGCGACCAGGTGCCGCACGAGATGTACGCGAACCGGTCGTTCCGCGCCGGTACGCCCAACACAGCGGATGCGGTGTCGTGTGACCCGACTGCAAAGACCATTCCGTGGCGCATTCCGGTATCAGCGGCGACCTTCGGGGTCAGCGGGCCGAGCGGTGTTCCCGGCTCGACGAGTGGCGCGAGAAGGTCCGCGCGCAAGTCAAGCGTTGTGCACACGTCGGTGCTCCACGCCCGGGTACGGACGTCCAACAGCCCGGTCGTCGAAGCGTCGGTCAGCTCGGCGCCGGCGTACCCGGACAGCCAGTAGTTGAACAAGTCCGGGACGAGCAGCAGTTGTGCCGCGGCGCGCATGGCCACCGACTCCCGAGCCGCCACGAGCTGGAAGACCGTGTTGAACGGAAGGATCTGCACACCTGTGTGGGCGTAGAGCTTCTCCATCGACATGATTTCGCCGACTTGCTCGGCGATGCCGTCGGTGCGCCGGTCGCGGTAGTGAGTCGGGTTGCCGAGCAGCCGACCGTCCGAGTCCAGCAGCGCGTAATCGATCGCCCAGGAGTCGACGCCGACGCCGTCGATCGGTCCATCCGCGCCCGCGTGGCGCAACCCATCGAGTACGCCGGCCCACAACGCAAGCACGTCCCACTGAAGTGTTCCGTGCACGGTGATCGGCCGATTCGGGAAGCGGTGCATCTCGCGGAGCGCGACCTTGTCTGCTTCGATGTCGGCGAGCATCACGCGTCCCGACGACGCACCGAGGTCGACTGCTGCGAAGCGGGCCATCAGCGCAGAAACGCCGCGGCCACGCCGGCGTCGACCGGGATATGGAGACCGGTGGTCAGCGACAGGTCGCCGCCGGTCAACGCAAACACCGCGGCCGCCACGTGTTCCGGCAGCACCTCGCGCTTGAGCAAGGTGCGCTGGGCGTAGAACGCGCCGAGTTCCTCCTCGGGCACCCCGTAGACCGCGGCGCGTTGGGCACCCCAGCCACCGGCGAAGATGCCGGAGCCGCGTACCACACCATCGGGGTTGACGCCGTTGACCCGGACGCCGAAGGCGCCGAGTTCCGCCGCGAGCAGTCGCACTTGATGCGCCTGGTCGGCCTTCGTCGCGGCGTACGCGATGTTGTTGGGTCCGGCGAACACGCTGTTCTTGGACGCGATGTAAACGATGTCGCCACCGATGCCTTGCGCCTGCATGACTCGGGCCGCCTCGCGGCTCACCAAGAACGACCCGCGGGCCATCACGTCGTGCTGCAGATCCCAGTCCGCGGCGGTCGTTTCGAGCAGCGGCTTGGAGATCGACAGCCCGGCGTTGTTCACGACGAGATCGATGCCGCCGAAGGCCATCACGCCGTCGTGCAGCGCCGCCTCGATCTGGTCTTCCTCCGTGATGTCGACAGCGACCGCAACGGCGACGTCGGCCGTGCCCAATTCCTTGGCGACGGATTGCGCCGCCTCCGCATCCCGATCGGCGACCACGACGCAGGCACCCTCGGCGGCGAGGCGGTGGGCGACGGCGCGCCCGATGCCCGACCCGCCGCCGGTCACCAGCGCGATCCGGGTCGCGAGCGGTTTCGGCTTCGGCAGGCGCGCAAGCTTGGCTTCTTCGAGCGACCAGTATTCGATGCGGAACTTCTCCGACTCGTCGATCGGCGCGTAGCTCGAGATGGCTTCGGCGGCGCGCATGGCGTTGATCGCGTTGACGTAGAACTCGGCCGCCACTCGCGCCGTCTGCTTGTCCTTGCCAAAGCTGAACATCCCGACGCCGGGGACGAGCACGATCGCTGGGTCGGCGCCACGCATCGGCGGCGATTCCGCGTCGGCGTAGCGATTGTAGTAGGCGGCGTAATCACCCCGGTATGCGGCGTGCAGCTCCCGTAGCCGCGAGATGGTGTCCTCGATCGGCGTCGACGCGGGCAGGTCGAGCACCATCGGCCGGACCTTCGTCCGCAGGAAGTGATCCGGGCATGACGTCCCGAGCGCGGCTAGTCGCGGGTGCTCACGGCGCGAGACAAACTCCAGCACCGCGTCGCAGTCGGTGAAGTGCCCAACCTGCGGCCGGTCGGTCGACGCCAAGCCGCGCAGCACCGGAAACAGCGCCGCGGCCCGTGCCCGGCGCGCTGCGGCAGGCAACGTCGTGTGTACGGCATCGCCGAACGGTTCCGCCTTGCCGCGCGCGGCGATGAATGCCTCGGCGGTACGGATGATCTCCAGCGAGTGCGCCTCGCACTCGTCGCTCGTTGATCCCCATGCGGTGATGCCATGTCCACCGAGCACACAGCCGATCGCGCCGGGGTTCTCTCGCGCGATGGCAGCGATGTCCAGCCCGAGTTGGAAGCCGGGACGCCGCCACGGCACCCACTGCACGCGATCGCCGAAGCACTCCCGGGTGAGCCGCTCACCATCGGCCGCCGTGGCGAGCGCGATCCCCGAATCCGGGTGCAGGTGGTCGACGTACGGCTGGTCCACGAGCCCGTGCATCGCGGTGTCGATCGATGGTGCCGCGCCACCCTTGCCGTGCAAGCAGTAGTCGAACGCGGCCACCATTTCGTCCTCGCGCGCGACACCGGGATAGACGTCGACCAGCGCGCGAACGCGATCGAGCCGCAGCACCGCGAGTCCGGCAGCGGTCAGCGTACCCAGGTCACCGCCGGAGCCCTTGACCCACAACAGTTCTACCGACTTCCCGGTGGCGGGGTCGATGTCGGTACCCTTCGCCGATGTGTTGCCGCCGGCGTAGTTCGTGTTGCGCGGGTCGGCGCCGAGCCGATTGGAGCGTGCGATCAGATCCGCGACAACCTCGGTCATGCTCCCCAGCCTGCCTGCTGCCCGCCCACGCGTTCGGCGATGATGCGCTCTGCGTACCCCGACTCGGCGTACGCCCGCATCGGATCCGGATCGAGACCTTGTTCCGAGCGTAACTGTGCGAGCAGCGGCCGGACATCTGTGTTGTAGGCGTCCATCAGGACCGCGTTCGCCGCGAGCACGTCACCTGCCGCCTGTGCCGCGGTGAGCGCGTCGAGATCGACGAGCAGCGCCTTCGCGGTCGCCTCCTGCACGTTCATCACGGACCGGATCTGAGCCGGAATCTTCGGCTCGATGTTATGGCATTGGTCGAGCATGAAGGCGATATCGCTGTCCTCCGCGAACCCGTTGCCAAGCCGCACCTCGAACAGGATGCGGAACAACTGGAACGGGTCGGCCGCGCCGACCATGAGATCGTCGTCGGCGTAGAAGCGCGAGTTGAAGTCGAACGCGCCCAGCTTCCCGGCACGCAGCAGGAAGGCGACGATGAACTCGATGTTCGTACCGGGCGCGTGATGACCGGTGTCGACGCACACCTTCGCACGGTCGCCGAGTTGCAGGCAGTGCGCGAACGACGTACCCCAATCCGGGACGTCCGTGGTGTAGAACGCCGGCTCGAACAACTTGTACTCGAGAATCAGGCGCTGCTGTTCGCCGAGCCGACCGTAGATCGCGGCCAAACCCTCGGCCAACCGGTCCTGACGGGCACGGATGCTGTCCTGGCCGGGATAGTTCGTGCCGTCCGAGAACCACAGCTTCAAGTCGCGTGAGCCGGTCTCGTCCATGATGTCGACGCACTCGTAGAGATGCTTCAGCGCCTTGCGGCGGATCCGTGGGTCGGGGTTGGTTAGGCTGCCGAGCTTGTAGTCGTCGTCCTGGAAGACGTTCGCGTTGATGGTGCCAAGCTCGATGCCCTGGTCCTTCGCGGTCGCGGCGAGGTCCGCGTAGTCGTCGACCTTGTCCCACGGGATGTGGAGTGCGATCGTCGGCGCGATCCCGGTGAATCGGTGCACCTGCGCGGCGTCCGCGATCTTTTCGAACGGGTCACGTGGCACTCCCGGCTGGGCGAAGACCTTGAACCGGGTTCCGGAGTTGCCGAACGCCCAGGACGGAAGCTCGATGCGCTGCCGCGTCAGGACTTCGACGGCGGCGGACCGGTCAGACATATGTGTGCTCACTTTCATTCAGCCGTGTCAGCCCTTGATGGCGCCGCTCGTGAGCCCTGCGACGATCTGCCGGTTGGAGAAGACGTAGGCGATGAGGGGTGGGATCGTGATCAGCAGGATGTCCATGAACAGCAGGTTGTAGAAGCTGATGTTCTGTCCCTGGAAGGTGAACAGGGTGAGCTGTACCGTCGCGTGCTCGTTGCCCGGGAGGAAGTAGAGCGGGCCGGCGAAGTCGTTGAAGACGAACACCGCTTGGACCACAACCACCGTCACAACCACGGGTCGCAACAAGGGCAAGACAACCCGGAAGAACAGCCGGAACGGGCCCGCGCCGTCGAGCACCGCCGCCTCGTCGAGCTCACGAGGAATGTTTCCGACGAAGGCGCGGAACAGCAGGATCGAGAAGGACAGCCCGAAGGTGGCCTCGATCAGGATCATTCCCGACAACGTCCCGAAGAGGTGGAGGCGCTGAAGCACCCAGATGGTCGGCACCACCGCGGGTGGCACGATCAATCCTGCGAGCACGAAAAAGTTGACGACGGCGTTCCACTTGCTCTTGCGTCGCGCAAGCACGTAGCCGGCCATCGCCGCGAGAACGACGGTGATCGTGACTGAGGTGACGGTCAGGATCGCGCTGTTGAAGAAGGCGCGCCAGATGATTCCGTCGTTCGTCTGGAGCACGGCGCGCAGATTCGCGAAGAACTGCCAGTGCGCCGGCCACGAGAATGCGAGAGTCGACGCATCGGCCGGATCCTTCGACGCCTGGAGAACCACAAACACAAATGGCACCAGGAAGACGACGACGGATACGAGGATCGAGATGATGCCAACTACCCAGGCACGGACGCGTACACCGGTCACAGTTCCACCTGCCTTCGATTGAGCACGTACGCCAGCGGAACCATGATCACTGTGACGACGAGGAACAGGATTACGTTTCCAGCGGCCGACAGCCCGTAGAAGCCGGCCTGGTATTCCTTGTAGATCACGGATGCGATCACGTCGCTCGTGAAGCCGGGTCCGCCGCCCGTGGTGGCCCAGATGATGTCGAAGGATCGGAGCCCGCCGATCAACGAGAGGATGATGACGGTAGCCGTCGGCCCTCTCGAGAGCGGGATCGTAATCTCGCGCAAGATCTTCCATGAGCCGGCGCCGTCAATCTTCGCCGACTCGAAGTACTCGTTCGGAATTGCGACAATGCCGGCCATGAAGATGAGCGTCGCAATGCCGACGCCCTTCCAGACGTCGACGGCCGCGATCGTGTAGATGGCGAGGTGTGGATCGGTGAACCAGCCCGGTTGCGGCAGCCCGAAGAACCCGAGAACGGCGTTGACCATGCCATGGAACGGGTCGAGCAGCGACTTGAACATGAACCCGACACCGATCGTCGAAACCAGGACCGGAAAGAACACGACTGCTCGGAGGTAGCCGCGACCGACGACTGGGCTGGTAAGGAGCACCGCCAGGAAGAACCCGATGATGACCTTTGCGCCCGAGGTGATGACGCCGTAGAGCAGGGTGTGGATGAAGCTGGTGTAGAGCTGCGGATTCTGGAAGAACTCGACGAAGTTGTCGAACCCGATGAAGTGCGAGTCGAACAGCGACCACCTTGTCAGTGAGAAGTAGAACGAGGCGACCGAGGGGACAGCGAACAAGACGACGTAGAGCACGACCGTCGGGATGAAGAACGACGTCGGGTAGTACGACTTGATCGGGCGCCGCTTCTTCGGCACATGAGGCTCGGTGATGACGTCAGCCGCCCGAATTGGGGTCGCGGTCTTGGTCGTCGACACGATTTGCTCCTCATCCGGTTCACTGGACAGATGCGACACATGGGGTCGATGGCCGGTGGTCATCGACCCCATGTTCGGACGCCTTGCCCTTCGGGCACAACGTCCGGCCGCCTTCTACCAGCCCGGGAGTCCGAGCTGCTGGGCCTGGGCCTTCACGTCCTGGTCGTAAAGTTGAGCGCCCTGCTGCGCGCTGCTGATGCCGGAGCCGACCTGTACGAGGATCTTCTCGAGGTTCGGTCCCTTGATCGGCGAGATGAACTCGAGCGCCAGGCCGGTCTTTCCATCGGTTTGATACTTCAGCTCATCGGCGACCAGCGCCGGTGCATTGCTCGGAACCGTGCACGAGCTGATCGCGTACGGACCCGACGGAATACCAGCCGAGTTCTGGATATCGCAACCGGCCGGCGAGTTGATGAAGGCGACGAGTTTCTTGGCCGCGACGAGCTTGGCGCCCTTCGTGGACTTCGGAATGTACGTCCCGTTTGACTCCCAAACCGTCGCGTGGGGGTCACCCGAGTCCGTCGGCATCGCGAAGTAGCCGATGTCGTTGACCTGGTCCGGGTTACTCTGCACGACATTGGGGATCACCACGGTGATCATCGGATACTGCGCCGCCTTGCCGGTGGCCAGCAGCTTGAGCGCATTCACGTTCGTCAGCGATGCGTAGTCCTTGTTCATCAGATCCAAGTCGAAGACCTGCCGGGTGTGCGTGAAACCGGCAAGTGCCGGCGGGTTCACGTATTTCGCCTTGTTGTCCGTGTAGTCGGTCGCCCAGTTGGGGTCCTGCGCACTCACGTTCGCGAAATCGGCGAGCACAAAGAGCTGGCTGGTCCAGGTGTCCCCGTACGACGCGAGGATGGGGATGATTCCGGCGGCCTTGATCTTCTCGCTATTGCTGATGAACTGATCCCACGTCGTCGGCACCGTGAGACCGAGCTGCGCATAGACCTTCTTGTTGTACATGATGCCGCCGTCGAAGGTGGTTCCGTTCGGCGCGCCGTACAGGCCCTTCGATGTGCTGACCGTCTTCTTGAAGTCGGAGGTCAGGTCCTTCACCCAAGGTTGGTCGGTCAGCGGCTGCAAGGTTTGGTCGGGGTGAAGAGCCTGGAACAACGATCCCGAGTTGTACAGAAACACGTCGTCCATGGTCCCGGTCGACAGGCGGGTCTTGACCAGGTTATCGCCATCGGTTCCGCCCGGACGGGTGTCGACCTTGACCGTGATCGTGGGGTTCGCCTGGTGGAACGCAGCGGCCATGTCCTTCGCGAATTTCGTGGCCGCGGGATCGTTGCCACCGGCCATCAACGTAATGGTTACCGGGCCGTTTGCGCTTGCGCTGTTACCGCTCGATGAGCAAGCAGCGAGGCTGAGCGCGACGAGCGCGAGCGGGACCAGCGCGGCGACGGCGGTCAGCCGGCGCAGCGAGAACTTGGATGCTGGCCTCATACGTGTCTCCTGTCGTGTCGCGGAACGGCGAGTCCGAGAAGTAGTGGGGTGGGGCTGCAGGAGCTGCGATCAAATCCCAGCGGAAGTGAATCGTTTCACGCGTGTTGCAGGAAACCTAGGAGCACGCCTCCGGTACGTCAATAGGGCGATGCAAATTGACCCACAGGTCGTTACACGACGGTCAGCGCGCGTACGCCTAGCTCACGCGTCGCGACCTGCGGCGTGACGACGCGCGCACGATTAGCTCTGGTGTGTACTGCACCTGGCGATGTTCGTGCGTCGACCCGAGCAACGCCTCCTCAATCAGCAACTCGGCGGCCGCCTTGCCGAGCAGATGTCGCGGTTGCCGCACCGACGTCAGCGGTATCGCTGCCGCGGCAGCGAACTCGATGTCGTCGTAGCCGACGATCGCGACCTCCTCCGGCACCGAGATTCCTTGCAACGTCATCTCCTGCAGGACGCCGAGCGCCAGCAAGTCGTTCGCGCAAAACACCGCGGTTGGCCGACGCCGCTTCGGCTGACCGAGCAGCCGCGCACCCGCGCGCCGACCCTCCGCCACGTTGAGTGCGGTGGTCTCGAACACTGTCAACACGTCCGCTTCGAGACCGGCCGTTTCGATTGCTTGTCGGCTGCCGGCGAGCCGGTCGGTGACCTGGGGGATGGCAATCGGGCCGCCGACGAACGCGACCGCTCGATGTCCGTTGTCGATGAGGTGACTTACTGCGAGATCGCCACCCTCGATGTCGTCCACGCCGACCGAACAGCGGTGTCGCAGCGTGCCCGGCGTCCGGTCGACGAATACCACCGGCAGACCGCGCTTGAGAAGCTTGTGCAGCGTTTCGCTTTCGTAGTCGATCGCGGTCACCAGCAGGCCGTGAAGGCGTTGCTGCATGATGAGGCTGAGGTATTCGACCTCCCGCGCTTCCTCGTTATTGCTCGAGCACAGGAACAGCCCAAGTTGGTTCTCGCGCGCGACCTCTTCAATGCCGCGGCCAATGTCTGCGAAGAATGGATTCGCGAGGTCCAACGCGAGGTAGGCGATCATCCGGCTGCTGCCGGCGCGCAACGTACGAGCCGGTTCGCTGCGCACGAAGCCCAGCTCCGCAATCGCCTGCTCGACCTTGCTTCGCGTTGATACACGCACCGTTTCGGGTCGGTTCAACACGTTGGACACAGTGCCGAGAGACACGCCGGCCCGACGTGCAACGTCTTTGACGCTCGGTGCCCGCACCACCGTCATAGGGCCTCCAGATAAGCGTGTACGCGGCGACGACCGCCGCGGCGTCGTCCGCCGATACAGATCGCGCGCGTGCGACCGGCGCGACCGGCATCCCAGCAAATTGTCGACTTGTGAAACATTTCACGAGCATTTCTGCTGGCTAGTATGGCAGCGAGGCACGTCGAATGGCTAGCCGCGTGAGGTCCGGCGCCTGGTTCCGTCGCAGCGCTATCGGTTGGTACGTGCGGATTAGCGGACGATTGCCTGGGCAGGCCGCCGCGTGGATCGCACGCGTGGTGGTGCGGGGATCGCGTGACGGCGGGTACCCGCGGCGGGTGTGATGCCGAGGCGGCCGTACCGGCTTTGGCTCTCTGACGACGGGGGGCGCATTACGTTTCAACGGAGCACCAGCGCCCGCAGATGGAGTGGAGAAATGGCTGAACAGTTCACCGAGGACGGCATTTGGTACGCCGACCTCGGCGCCGGTGACCCGCTCGTTTTGCTGCATCCCGGAGGGGCCGGCGTCGACTCACGCGCGTTGGCACCGCAAGTCGCTGCGTTCGTCGATCGGTTCCACGTATACACACCCGAGCAGCGCGGCCACGGCCGCACCGCCGATGTGTCTGGACCGCTGAGCTACGAACGGATGGCCGCCGACACGATCGGGTTCATCGACGAGGTCGTGGGTACGCCAGCGCTTCTGCTCGGCGTCAGCGACGGCGCGGTCGTCGCTCTCACGGTGGCGTTGCGTCGGCCCGACTTGGTACGCCGCCTCGTGCTCGCTGCCGGCATCTTCCACCGGGATGGCTGGCACGACGGTGTGCTGGACGGCGAACCACCGGACTTCCTGCGCGAGAGTTACGCCGAGCTCAGCCCCGACGGGACCGAGCACTACCCGATCGTGGTCGCGAAACTCGCCACCATGCATGCCGACCAGCCCACGTTTACGCCCACTGATCTGAGCAACGTCACTTGCCGTACGTTGGTGCTAGTCGCGGACGACGACGAAGTGCGCCTCGAGCACGCGATCGCGATGTATCGCGCGATCCCTGACGCCGAGTTGGCGGTCGTCCCCGGTACTTCACACGGCCTGCTCGTCGAGAAACCCGACCTGTGCAACCAGATCATCGACACGTTCCTGACCACCGACCCGGTCCCGACGTACGCGCCGATCCGGCGTACGCACTGATCGTCTGGGGCTGCCCAACTCGGAACGTCACCGTCACCGTCGCCGGTCGGCCTGCCGGAGCATCGCGTCTTGTTCTAGGTCGGGCAGGAGCTCCCGCACTTCTTGGGAACAGCGGCAGGCGGAGGCGATCTTCGCGGCCCACTTGAGCGCCTCCTCCCGGGTGGGTACGTCAACGACGGCGAATCCGCCAATGTGCTCCTTGGTCTCGGGGTACGGCCCGTCGGTGACCGTCCCCTCGGTGGCCACAATGCTCGCCATCTGGCTTTCCAGTCCGCCGCCGAAAACCCACACGCCCGCCTTCACGGCATCCTGCATTACGTCGTGAGCGGCCTTGCCCACCTCCGGAATTTCCTCGTCCGAGATGTGGTCCATCGCGCCGTCATCGAACGAGATCAGATATCGCGTCATCTCATTGCCCCCTTGTCCCGGTGGCTCCTCCGGCCAACCCTCACATCTGCTACGAACGCGTCGCTCCGGATCCGACAATTCGCCACTAAAAAGTCTCACGGGACCGCCGCCGGCTCAGCATGCGTCATATGTCCGGTTCGGTGCGTCGGAAATGTTGTCGCGAATCTGCGCGTTGCACCGTACGGTCATTCGAGAATCACCCGCTCGACTCCCACACGCGAAGGAATGTCCTGGCCGTGCAGACCGAGATCCATTCCGGGCGTCGAGTAAGCGCACCGCCGATCGAGGAGTTACCCGTGATCATGTGGCACACCACCTACGCGACGCCGAGCATTCGGCCGTCGCTGCTCGGTGTGTCCAGTGGGTCCTGCGACCGCCAGATCAAGCAGGAACGCAACACCTCGGACGGGTGGAATAGGTAGCGCGAGCTCACCGGCAAACCGCCGCCCGTCCCGCGAGGGAACGGGCGGTTTTGTTGTACCGCCACAACTCCATATGGGCGTGATGTAACGGCCAGCATGGCGGTCTCCAACACCGCTCGTCCGGGTTCAAATCCTGGCGCCCGTGCGATGCCCCCGACCAATTGCCGGCGGGCGTGCGTTTTGAGAACTCCACAGTGGATGGCATGAACGGCCGGGCGACGCGTTCGCGCGTCGGCCCCGGCCGGCAACCGGGTACGAGGGAGACGGCAACCCGCCTGATTTGGGATCAGGACAAACCACGTTCGACTCGTGGGTGCCCGACGACGCGGACGTACGGCCGCGTAAGTCAGACCCGACCGTTCGACTCGGTCCGGCGAAGCGCCGAGGGTGGCCACCCGGAGCGTAGAAGGTTCGACTCCCCGCTAGGTGCGCGGGGTCTGGCGATCTTGCCTCGCAAGCTCAAGTGGTGGAGCACGCGGTCGAAGCCCGCGAGGTCCTGGTTCGACACCGGGGCGAGGCACGCAGCCAACGTCTTGTAGCTCAGGGGCTTAGAGCAGCCACGGTGTCCCGTGGTGCTGAGGCAGGTACCGCCAAGAGGCGCGCGCCGGTTCGAGTCCGGCCGAGACGTTGGTCATGGCGAGTTGGGCTAGTGGTAGGCCGCCAGACCCTCACTCTGGTAGCACGGGTTCGATCCCCGTACTCGCTACGCATGGGCCTGCGCAAGGATGCGGCGGCCGACCGGTCGGTCGTCGAGTCCGGGTGGAGCATCCTAGGTTCTGCGGGTTCGAGTCCCGCCAGGTCCACATTCCGTCGGGTGTCCACGGTGACACGGCTGTCTTCCAAACAGCAGTAACGGGTTCGACTCCCGTCGACGGTTCTCATCGGGTGCTCGGTTAACGGCAGGCCACCCGGCTTTGACCCGGAGAATCGAGGTTCGAAACCTCGGCACCCAGCCACGCCCCGGTGGCCCAACGGTAGAGGCACCCGGCTCAAACCCGGGGTCTGCCGGTTCGAATCCGGCTCGGGGTACTCACGCCGTCGTAGCTCAGCAGGCAGAGCACGCCCTTGGTAAGGGCGAGGTCGGGCGTTCGATCCGCCCCGTCG
>DASTMZ010000080.1:0-16445 GCA_035713725.1 Micromonosporaceae bacterium | reverse complement strand
CGTCAGTCAGGAGCGCAGAGCCCCGGTGAAGTCCGTGGCGCGGGGCGGCGCCCTCCTCGCCGTCGTCGGCCTGATTCCCTGGATCGGCACAGCCGTGCTCATCCTCGTGGCCGCGCTCTCCGCCGGCGCGTCCCTGCTCTCGTGCACCTTACCGCGCATAAAGTCACAGCACACGCGCGAGACGCTTGGATCCGCTGACTAGCGGATTATTAGAAGTTGCAGCCGGGATCGGTGCTGCTCCGCGGGATGGCCAGGGACGGATGGAGGGGGGGTCGAGCGATGGACGGGTCTCGATCAACGCGAGGATCGAGGTGTGATCGGTGACCGTGTGCGAGACGTAGGACGGCTTGGCGAAAGGCGAGACTGCGAGCAGCGGCACCCGCACGCCAAGCTGGTCGAAGCTCGCGCACTGGGCCGGAAACGGGCCGGTGGGCGTGAAGGCGGGGCACAGCTCGGCCGCGTCCATCCGGCTCTGCGTGCAATTCAGGCCGCCGCCCGGCGCCGCGCTCGCCGGGAGGTTGGGACGCGTCGGCGCACTAATTCGGTGCGATCCCATCCGGCGTGCGCGCTCAACCCTGGCGCGCCGCCGGCGACGCCACGCGGGCGAAGAAGCCGCCGTGCTCGTCGTAGGTGATCAGCACGATGGAGTCCGGCCAGTTTGGGCTGTTGCGGACGGAGTCGAGCAGCTGAGCGACGAAGGACTGACCGTTGCGGATGTTGTTGCCGGCAGTGGGGCCCGGATGCTCATCGTTCTCGGTAGCGGATTGAAGACACCGAAATTCGGATCGACGAAGGCCACCGACGGCAGTGTGCCGGCCGTGGCGTACTCCAGGAACGAGTTGAACGGATTCGGCGGCAGCTGGACCGGGCCGGGCTTGCTGTTAGAAGCGGAAGTGCACGGGATCAGCCAGGAAGTTCCGGAAGCCGATGCCCTGCGGAACGTCCTGGTAGTAGTTGGCCCACGGCACGCCGTGCTGGTTGAGCAGGTGAAATGGTGCCGGCGAGCCGGTGGTAGACGAGGAACGGCGCCTGCGTAATGTCGGCACCTCTTCAGCGGTGGTGAGGTGGCCGAAAGAGGTGCCAGCCATGAGGTACGAGCGGTTCGGGAAGGTTGGACCGAGCATCGAGCTGAAGGCAAGGCTGAGTCAAGCCTACGTCTCGAGCTTGGAGTCGGGCTATCGCACGAATCCGTCGCTCGCGATTTTGCAGCGCCTCGCGAAAGCGCTCGGCCTGCCGGTGTCGGACCTGCTGCAGTAAGCGGACGTGGAGAGATCCAGACGGCTGCGCTCTTGACCGTGGCCCATCAACCCCGAACCTGATGAGGAAAGGATGCCAGCATCATCGCCGTGCCCACTCTGTAGCCGCCCCGCAGTGTCGACTCCCCTCCATGGTGCGGACGGCGGGCGTCTCGAGCGCGTGCGTATCGAGTGTGACCGTTGCGGGGAATTCATATTGACAGCACAGTTGAAGCGCGAACTGGGCCGACTGAGTGATGAGCGAAGGGCGCTTGTCCCGTTCCTTTCCGCCGACACTCGTCAGGCGAACAGTCAGGGGATCGTGCGACGGTTGGAGACCGGCAATTGGGAAGACTTCGCCCGTCCCCATTCGACGACGGCTGTGCCGCAGAAGCTTATGCGCCTGCTCGACCTGCTCGCTAAGAAGGGCCAACCAGGTCAGGTCGTTCAGTTCCACCCCGATGTGGAAGCGCCGCTCGTCGATGCTCCCGATGCCTGGCAGGTAAGGTACCTGATCAACGCACTGGAGAAGCGCGGAGACCTGGAGCGCGCGGTGACCCGTCAGCCAGGTGTCGTCCCATCGCCAGGTTCGCCTAAAGATGGATACCGGTTAACTGTCGACGGGTGGACGCGTCTCAATCCCGGCCCAGGCGGAGTTCCGGGCCACTGCTTCGTCGCCATGTGGTTCGACCCACAGATGGATCCCGTGTACGAGGACGGCATCTATCCGGCCATCAAGGTGGACTGCCAGATGGAGCCGGATCGGGTCGACCGGTCACCGAGCAACGACCGGATAGACGACAGAGTCATCGCCGCCATCCGTGCCGCCGAGTTCACGATCGCCGACGTGACCGGTCACCGCCCAAACGTCTACTTTGAAGCGGGCTTCGCGATGGCATTGGGCCGCCCGGTGATCTGGACGGCCAAACAGGGCGAGCCGGCCCTCCACTTCGACGTCAGACAGTTTCCGCTCCTCGAGTGGCGGACTCCCGAGGACCTTCGGGAGAAGTTGCGTTACCGCGTGCTGGCCACCATTCCGAGTGCCCAACAGAGAGGATGACGCCATGATCACCATCTACGCCCCAAGAGCAACGAGCAGAACGCTCCCGCTTCACCGTGGCCTTCCACTACGTGATCCTGGCTGCCTTCGCCGTCAGCAACCTTCTCATGTGGCGGCTTCTCCGCTCGCCGTTCGGCATGGCCTTGAGGGCAACCCGGGACAACGAGACTCGCGCCCACTTCGTCGGCATTCCGGTCACCCGCTACCGCTGGATCGCCTTCGTGATCTCGGCAGCCTTCATGGCGCTGGCTGGCGCTTTATTGGGCCAGCTTGTCCGGCAGATCACACCCCAACAGGTCGACTGGCTGTTCAGCGCCGAGCTCGTCGTCGCCACGGTCCTTGGCGGTACCCGGGCTTTCGCCGGCCCGATCCTCGGCGCGTTCGTCATGGTCGCCCTCAAGGAGCTCGCGGTGCGCTTCCCGCTGTCCCATCACCTCGTGCTCGGAGCTCTGCTCATCGCTGTCATGTTCATCTGTCCCGGCGGGTTGGCAGAAATCGGCGCTCGTGTGTGCGCGCGCCTCAGAGGAAAGGCCATGACAGAGTTCGCATCCGGATTCGTCGGTGGCGGGGAGCGGCCGTGGATACGACCGTGACTGCACTGCGTATCTCATGATGCCGATACCTGCCCATCGTGCGGTCCTCGCGGAACCCCGTCAGTCGACTGCGCCAGTGACGTGCGACCTGAATCGGCGTCCGGTCATGGCCACTCCGGGGTGGTTCCCGACAGCGTAAGGACGATGACGATGTCCTCGATCAGGCCCTCGCGGAACCAAGACCGGACCTGCGGGTTGTCCTCCAGCTGGAATCCCCAATCGCCGACCGGGTTTCGGTCGATGAACACCTGCCAGGGGGTACCGCCGGGGCGGCGGGTGCTGATGATGCCGCCGGTGGTGCGCACCTCGCCGGCGCTGACTGTCTGGCCTCCCGAGGTGTGATCGACTGCGCGGATCGCAAGCTCCTCGTCGAAGTCGTCGCGACGCACGACGAACAGGGTCAAGTGCGCGACTCGCAGGTCTTGGATGTGTGCTGGGAGGTCCTCGCGGGTTAATGGGACCACGGCCCGCATCCGTTGCTCCGGATCCTCGACGGTGTCGGGGTTGTTCAGCTCGAACCAGACATCCGGGTATTGGTTGCGGAGGCTGAAGGATCGGTCACCGCTGAACCGTCGGTCGAGGTCGCGCACCACCTGCTGGCGATACTCCTGGCTGCTGAACGCGGTGTACTCGATTGTCAGGAGCACATCCGCGATGGTGTTGTAGTCGAACGGGTTTGCCGCCTTGGGCAGCTCCAGCTGCCAGATTGTGTCGACGCCCATGCCCTCGAACGGCAGCAGCAGACCGCTCTCCGGCTCGAGCTCGAACAGTCCGGTGGCGTTGATCGGTGAGGTGAACGCGATCGACTCGGGTTGGCGGCGCAGTGTCACCGTGGCGAACGGGCCGCGCGCGACCACGGTGCGGGACACGCCGGACGCCGAGAGTGTCGCCCGCACGCCGCGCACCGGTGGCAGCAGCGCGATGATTGACATCCGGACCCGGGTTATCAGGCGCAGGTAGTGTCCGGGGAACTCGCGGTCGAACAGCTCCTGCGGGGTCGCGAAGGTCAGCACGCCGGTCTCTCGGAACACCTGCAACTCGAACGCGGCGATCTGCGAGAGTGGGAACGTCTGCGTCAAGTGCAGTTTGCGACGGTCGGTCTCGAACGCGAATTGGTCGAGTCGGACGGTATCTTGCAGGAGCCGGGCGGAGCCGGTGAGGCCACGACGGTCGGGGGTGCTGTCGCTCCCGGCGCCCGGCGTGGTGTCGCGCCAATAGTCGGCGCCGATGAAGCCGGTCGGAAGTTCCTGCCGTTCGAAGGCGAGCTCGGCCTCGGCGAGTTGAGCCAGCGCCGTCGCCTGCTGCAGGAAATACGCGTAGACCCGCCCCAGCACGCCGCTCATCCACTCGAACAGCTCCGCGTTGGTGAACTTGGTTGCGAGGAACTCGGCGACGGCCCCGGCGTGGTCCATCTGCAGCTCGGCCAGGTCGCGTTCCTGGCCGGCGAGCAGCCGCTGGTTGACGGCGAGCTGGATCTGCTCGTTGCCGATTTCGAAGTCCTTGGCCGCCACGTCGTGCTGCAGCTGCCACTCCTGTGCGCGGCGGTCGTAGCTCGCCTGGGTCTGGAAGACCTGACCCTGGGTCGACGCGGCGCTGGCGAATTGAGAAAACGCCTGACCGAGACTTCCGAATCCGAGGGGGGGCGGTATGCTCACGATGGAAGCAAACCCGGCGAGTGCGTGCAAGCCCGCCGCCACGCGGAGGGCCGCCAGTCCTGCCCGCTCGTACCCGCTGAGGCCGTCCTCGAGCAGCTGGGAGTAGTGATCGCGCTGCAGCTGGGCCCGTCCGCGCTGGAGCGTGGCCAGCCGCAACCCGGTGTCGGCGTCGGCGATCTTGAGGTCCTGCCTGGTGAGCGTCGAGCGGGCAACGGCGAGGTCGTGACCAGCTCGCATCGCGTCGTAGGTCGCGGCGTCGCGTTGTTGCAGCGTGGAGAGGTAGGAGGCTTCGACCTGCTGGGCGATCCCGACGAGGTTTTTTGCCCGTTCGATCAGGACGGCGTAGCGGTACTGGCTGGGCAGCACCGACTCGCCATTGCCGACCCCGGTGGTCGAGGTGCCGGCGATGTTCAGCCCGTGGTGGATCTTGCCCAGGCTCGACCGCGCGTACTCGCGAAGCGAGACCCAGACCGGATTTCTGGGAAAGGGAATTCCCTCCCCGGTTTCGGGGCGCGCGTCGCGAAGGTTGAGCAGATCGGCGGCGGTCTCGTACAGCGTCCTCGCCCGGGCGTTCCCGTCGACGGTGTTGTGGGCGAATTCCGCATCCGCGAAGGCGTGGAAGCACCCCACGATCGCCATGATCGTCGCCCGCGTGTAGCAGTTGCGGCGCTCGATGGCGAAGATGTGCGGGTTGAGCTCGGCGATTGTCCACTCGGGCACCCGGTCGTAGTTCGAGACCTTGCCCGGGTCGCCCTCCACGGTGAGACCATGGTGGATTTTTCGGTTCGCCGCCGGCAGGTGGTGAGCGTAGACAGTCTGGTACCAGTCCAGCGCCGCACGAAACTGGCCGGCCTCCTGCAGCTTGCTCGCCAGCACCATCGGGACGAGCCAGAAGATTTCTCGTTGATGCTGGCTGACCGGGTCGAAGATCTCCCGGCTCACCTTCTGCAATGCGACGAGATCGCTGTCGGAGCGTCGCTCGGTGAGCGCGAAGGGCTCCTGCAACGGGTGCTCCAGCGTCACCCCGGAGTCTGGTTTCCGCAGGGCGGCGAGGTAATCGGCGGCGAACCCGCGGGCGGCATCGGGAGTCAGCCGGCCCACTGCTCGCAGCTTGTCGATCAGCGCGCCGAACGGCGCTGTCGGCGCGGCGAGGGGTGGGTCGGCGACGTAGAGGGCCGGGAAGAGCTGGTTCTCCGGGTAGGCGAACACGCGCGTGGCGGCCAGCCAGCTGCCGAAGCTGCCCATCCAGCGCCACTCCCGGTCGAATTCGTATTCAGCGGTGGCCTCGACGCCGATCGTCCACTGCGGCCCGGGCGCGGCGGCGAGCCGCCCACCCCGAAGCGAGAACAGCACGCCCTGCAGGGTCTCCAGCGCCTGATCCACGCGAGTCGTGCGCTGACCGGTGGTGGCTTGCAGATCGATCAGTAGCTCGCGGGTCAACCGTTCCGCGGCCGCTTCCGGTCGTTCCTGCGGCGCCGCGAGCTCGGCGACCAGCGCGTCGCGCAGGCCGGGCAGCACCCGCGCCTCGGCGGCGTCGATGACGAGCTGGTAGGTCGCGTCCAGGGCGGCGGAGCGGGTGAACCGGCCGGCGAGGACGCGCCGCCATTGCGCGTAGTCCGCCGGCCGCGATCGCCAGCGGGGAATGTTCGCCGGTCGTTCGGTGTCGGGCTCGGCGGGGTCGAGGACGAACGACGAGGGCGCGAGGACCAGGCTGGCGCGGCGCTCCTGGAGCCGCCAGCCGAGGAACTTGCGGCGTTTCTGAACCTGGACCAGGATCGCGACGACGTCACCCATCTCGGTGTCCAAGAGCACCCCGTCGGTGAGCACGGCCCGGCAGCGGGCCAGGAACCGGAACGCGTTGAGGTCGAGGTCGAGCGGCGCGAGGTCAAGGGACAGGTCGGCGCCCTCGGCGTCGCGCGAGGCCAGTGTGGCAAGGTCGATCTCGCCCACGAACTTGCCCACGACCCGGTCGAATCGAGCCAGCGGAGTCGCACCGATCCGGGCCTGGGCGCGGATCTCGCCCAGTTTCTCGGTTATCCAGGCCCGTCGCGCCGTCCGCAAGGAGAACGCCGCGTCGCTCGGCTCCGGGTGCCGGAAGTGGCCGGGGCCAATGAGGTCCGGGTCGATGATCGGGACCGGGCCGTCGGCGCTGTCGCGCTGTGCCTCGTCCTCGCGTCGCCATTGCGCGTCGAGGGTGTCGCGTTGCCACAGCAGCACGCTCGCGGCGTCGGGCGGGGTCCATAGCGCATCCCCCGGGGCGGTCGACTGGTAGCCGAACAACGCTTCCAACTGGGCGTCGGTGATCGTCTCGGGCGAAACGGTCAGTTCGTCGAGCCGATCCGGTCGGGCGGCGATCAGCTCAAGACCGAGCCGAGCAGCGAGCGCCTGCCTGACCGGGGCGTCCGCTGTGCGGGCCAGCCGCAGCTCCTCGTAGGAGGTGCCGAGCTCCCGCAACAGCACCTGGTAAGCCATGCCGCGGAAGCGTTGGTCCAACTCCGCCGGTGCGGGCGACTTCAACCGGTCGCGCAGGACCTCGACGACGATGCGCGCCTGCGGGAGCGCCCGGGTGGCCGGCTCGAACCGTCGCGGCTCGGTCAGCCGGTCGAACCGCTGGTGGAACCGCTCGGCCAGCATTGCCGGGGTTAGCTTGTTGATGGCCCCGTCGATCTTGACGTATCGCTTCGCGAACCCGAGCAGCTCGAGCAGATACCGCGTCGGGGCAAACGCCTGGTCGATCTCGCCCGGCTCGAACGGCTCACGGACCGAGAGAACGGCGCTCGCCTCGCGCGGGTTGCCGGCACCGTCGACAGCGCGGACGGTGAAGTGGTGCTGCCCGGCGGGCAGGTCGAGCGGCTTTTTCCAGAACCAGATACCGAAGCGGACATCGACGTGGACGTCGTCGAACGCATCGCTGTCGACCCGCAGCTGCACCGATCTGATCTCGTTCTGCGGGTCATTGGCGGTGCCGGATAGCTCGAGCCGGTAGGGCAGGGTCGCCGGCGTCACGGGGGACTGAAACGAGTCAATACTCACCCCCTCGGGAACATCCTCGGCGAGGGTCACCGTCACCTTGCTCCGCGACTCGAACGGCTGCGGCGGACCGTCGCGGGGGTCGGTCGGGGTGCCAACGTTGTGGACTCTCGTGCCGGCGAGGATCGCCGTGATCGTCAGCGGCGAGCCCCCCGCCACCGCCCGCGACGCGACCCCCGTGCACGACCATCGTCCCGACACGATCTCCGCCGGCAGCTCCCCGCCGCCGTCACCGAAATCGACACGGACCGCGTCCACGTCGATGAAGGGATACCCCGTCCCGCGCGCACCCGCCGATCCCGACGCCGCGATGCGCCTGCCGACCGTCGCGCCCGGGGTGGGCTTCCTGATCGTGAACTCAAGCTGAGCCATCGCGCCCTCCTACTCGGCGCATGCTCGACCGATTGGCGGACATGTCTGTTTGCGAGGGCTGCCGGTCTGCCCGAGCCGACGACCTCGAGCATCCGTGGGTGCCGAGATCATGCGCCATCCACGGGCCCGGGAGGTGCGTGGAACTCTCTCGGCGATCCCTTGATCTGCTCCAGTGTTCCGTCGGACCGCGCCTGCGGTTGCGACACCGAATCACCTCCCCCGGATTGGAGCGACCCTTGGCGATGTGGGCATATTTGCTGGTCTAAACTGTGCTCGCATTACGAATTCGATTGGCCCGACGCGTTGAAACTTGGGGAATCCGATGATCCTGGCTCGCGCGGCGTCCATTACATTGAGTTCCGGATTGCCTACCATCGTGCCCGTCACTTCCAGAGTTGACGCGCCATGCGCCATGGCTTCGGCTTTGAGTGCGTTCCCGAATTCCTTGAGCCCTACGCCGACCGTCGGCTTACCCGTTGCGGGGTCGAGCGGCGTGCGAAAGTCGAAGACTGTCACACTGTATGTCGATCCGACCCTCTCTGCGAAGAGCTCAACCTTGTAGCCAACAATCGTTCGCGTCTCACGATGGGCGTATGGATCGCTCGTCGTCGGGGAAGTGTTGCCTAATTGAGTGCCCGCTACCACAGGCGGCGAATCGCGATCGCGGCCGGAGGCCCAATTGAAGAACGTTGCGGCTCCCGCGTACGCCGCGAATCGTCCGGCTGCGGCGGTTCCTGCCGTCGTGCCCTCACCGACTACAGCCAGGCAGGGTTCCGCCCACGCTCCCGCGGCCGCGAGGGCGGAACCGACCAACGCGATCCCCACGAACGGCATCACCGATGACGACATCCTGTGCGTTTTCTCCAACTCGGCTTCGGCGTCTGCGACGATGCGCCCGTAAACCTTCTCGACGCGCTTGTCCAATTCGGCCTGCGCCTGTTCGGGATCGGATTCCGATAAGATCTCATGCCGCTGCGCTGCCAGCGCGTCGTGTTGCTTGTCGTACGCGATGAGATTTGTCGCAATTTGCTGTCTGTTTGGTAGTGGGTTGATGATTCCTCGTTTGACGGCCGAGCCGACGACATCGGGTGGCGCCGTCCCCGAAACCTCTATGGTTTCGGCTGGCAACTCGTAGTTGCGAGGTGCGTCCGGCGTAGTGGGCTGGGTTCCGGATGGATCGACGAAGCGGTTCGGATTGCAACATGAATACGCGAACAGGTTGATCCCGCCGGCGACCCCGGCGGGATCGCAGGACAACCACCGACCAAGCCCAGCCGCGAAATACCGTGCGCCTTCGTATGCGAGGCCGCTCTCCTCGTCGCGCTCCTGGCCGGTGAACCGGTAGCGCTTGCGCGTGTGGCTGCCGAAGCTGGTTTCGCCGTACGGGGTGTACTCCTCGCGCCGGGTTTGGATACCGGTGTCGTCGACGACCACGTTGCTGCTGCCCAGGTGGTCGCTGAGCTGGTATTGCACGGCGGGGCTCGGGTCGTCGGGGTGCGCCGGCCCCAACCGGACGAGGGCGATGCGTTGCTGATCGTCGGTGACGTGGATGTGGTTGTTCGCCGACCGCGGATTCGATGGCGGACCCCAGCGGTGGTGCTCGAACACGCCCAGGTAGTGGGTGACCTCGACCTGCCCGCCCTGTTTGCGGACCAGCTTCTTCACCCGGTGGCCGGCGGCGTCGTAGAGGTAGTTGGCATGCACGGACGGTTCCGCGTTGCCCGTTTGGGTGCGGAACGCGGCCAGTTGATCGGCGTGGTTCCAGTCGAAGTGGCGCGAGCTGGTTTCCGAGATCGTGTTGCCGTTGGCGTCAAAGGTGTAGTCGTAGTGGTTCTGGCCGACCCGCAGGCGCTGCAGGCGATTGCTGGCCGGGTCGACGGTGAACCTTCGGGTGAACCCGCCGGGTCCGCCGCCGTGGTCGAGTCGAAGCATGTTACCCAGTGCGTCGTAGCGGTAGGACTCGGTGTAGGCGCGTGCGCGGCTGAGGTCGGTGTCGCGTGGCTGGTCGGCCCATGGGGGCGCGTCTGGTGGGGCGTCACATTCGCGCCCGGTGGCCGACGTCAGCCGGTAGATCGGGTCGTAGGTGAAGCGGCGATTGAGGGCGTTGCCACCGATCAGGAGTCGACCAAGCGCGGGATCGGTGGCCGTCAGGGCGTTCGGGTTGTCGGGGATCCCGCTTTCGGGGGCGCGGTCCCGGATGGTGAGGATGTTGCCAGCGAGGTCGTAGTCGTGGCCGTAGTCCTGGATCGGCGGCCCGGTCGGCCGGTAGGTGAGGCCGCCGCCGGTGTAGCGCTCGCTGCGCATTCGGATCGGCCGAAACGTGTCCGGATCGTGGCTGTAGCGGGTCATGACGCCGTTGGCGTAGGCGAGAAGGGTGCGTTGGCCCTTGGCGTCGTAGGCGATGCGCTCGACGTAGATGGTGTCGTCGAGGCGCACTTGCTCGAGGCCCCCGGCCCGGTTGTAAACGGGACGCAGCTCGCGGCGGCGGCCATCGACGTCGCTCGGGAGAATCTGCACGACGGGACGGTTGAGGGCATCGAAGCGTGTCGTGGTGCGGTAGCGGTCGGGGCCGAGCAGTTCGGCGGCGCGCGCGGCCAGCGTCTGGCCGGGTGCGGGCTGCCAGTCGATCCGGAACGGTGTCACGCGCCAGCCGTCGGCGGCGGCCCGCTCGTAAGAGGCGAGGATCGGTGCGTCGGCGACAATCTGGCGCGCGGTGTCGAGCACATTGCCCTTGAAGTCGACGTCAGTGACGGTCGCAAGACCGGCCTCGTCGTAGTGCGCCACGACGCTGCCGAGCAAGTTGTGAGCGCGTGCCGCGTCGCGGTCGGCCGCGGGTTGGTCGGGGTCGCCGGCATCTCCGTAGTCGATGCGCTGACGTAACGTGATCGGGCCGGCTACGCCATCACGGGCCCACACTCGAATCGGCCGGTGCAGCACATCGAACGCGCTAACTGTGAACGCGCCCTTGGCGTCCCGGCCCTCGACAGGGTTTCCGAGGGCGTCCGGAATCGCGTCGCGGCGGCCGGCGTCGATGCTGTCCAACCGCCACCGCCGCCCGGCGAGGTCGTAGCGGTAGCGGAATGCCTCGCGGCCGAGGGCGTCGGTGAGTGCGAGCACGTTGCCCTGAATGTCGTAGGTCGTGCGGGTTACGAACCAGTCGCTCTCCGGGTTTGGTCCGTTGCGGGCGACGACGGCGACCGGGCGGCCGAGCGCATCGATCTCTGTGCTGGTCGGCGTGTTCCAGTGGTCGCGGTAGCTCTCGGCGGCAGGACCGTGGGTGCGGCCGGAGTTGTCGTTGGCGTCGTACGCGAACGATTCCCACGGGGTCGGGGCGAACACGGCGGGGTCGGCGAGGTCGATCGGCACGCCGAACACGGTGAGCTGCTCGCTGCCATCGGGGTCCACCGTGCGGACCGCCTGTCCACGCGGATCGTAGAAGATCGTCGCCTTCCGGCCGAGTTCGGCGTCGACCGGCGCGCGGAAGTCGTAGCCGGTGGCGAAGAACGGCTCGTACTTCTCGACGACTCGTCCCTTGTTGTCATAGACCTGCCAGCCGCTGACGATAACGTTGTCCGGAGCGCCGGTCGGGCGGGCCCGGCCGACGGTCACCGTGACCGGATCGGTCTGGTCGGCCGAGAGCACTCCACCACCGAACACGCTGTCGCCGAACAGGACGTCCTCGGCCTGCGTGCGGGTCTGCAGCGGACGCCCGAACCCGTCGGAGTACTCCACCGACACGATTTCCTCGTCTCGCCGCTCGGCGGGCGCGTCGGTGTCGGTGTCGTGGTGCAGGCGGGCGATCTTGCGCACCTGCACGGGCTGGCGACGTTCGGCGAAGGCGAGCAGATCGTATTCCATCCGTACGCCAGGGACCGTGGCGTCGCCCGCGCCGTTCTTGCCGCTCACGAAGCGGGCGGTGACGAAGCCGGCCGGGGAGAACGCCACCCGGCTGCTGTTGCCGTTGGGGTCGGTGACCCCCCGCGGCTGCAGTACCCGCAGGTCGTGCTCAGCCAAGGTGACAAGGCCCGCGGGATCCACCGACGTCGTGGCCAGCAGGTCGTGGCGGTCATAGCCGATTCGGCTTTCGGCGCCGAGCACGTCCAGCGACGCCAGTCGCATGCCGCGCGGCACACGGTCGGGATCGTGCACGTCGCAGCGATATCGGCCGTCGACGACGTAATACCCGCCGGGCGATCCCGGGACGTCGGTGTCACGGTAATGGACATAGCCGGCCAGCTCGGGCATCAACGCCCGGAACTCGTCGGGGTACTCCGGACCCCAGATGGTCGCACCGGATGGGTCGAGATAGGCGGGCCGCCGACCAACGGCGAGCGGATCGGCGACGTCGAAATGCTCGTCGAGGAACGGGTCCTCGAACATCAGCGATTCCGAGCGCACCGCCAGGCCGTGGTCTCCGAGCTGTCCCAGCGTCAACCCGACGAACGCCGCGCCGTCATAGAAGGTGCGGCTGTGTCGGATGACCCGCAACGAGACGATGGCACCGGCGGGTCCGGTGCCGGCCAGGACCGCGTCGCGCAGCTCGAACACGTTCGGCGTGCCGTCGTTGACGACCTCGTGTGCGGTGGTGCGCGCCACACGGTCGACGATGTAGCGCGCGCCGTCGTCACGGCGGGCGTACTCGGTCGTCCCGACGGTCGCGAGGAACGGCTGTGATGGCGCGGTGAGCGATTCGCGTGGATCGCGCCGGCGCGGCACGGCGACTGCCAGTTGTCTCGTGGGCAATCCGTATTCGTCGGGTTCGGCGGTGAATGCGAAGCTGATCATCGGATCGGCGCCGCGCTCCCATTGGGTGCTGCGCTGCCCGATGCCAAACGCCAAGAAGATGTGCTCGCGCGCCGTATCGCCGGCCGTGGGAAGAGATTCCTCGCGCACCCCCGACAGCGTCTCCGTCACGGTGTAGGGACGATCCTGACGGCCGGTGCCGTCCAGGGCGTACAGCTCACTGCGCAGCGCCTGCCCCCGCAACGCCCGCAGCGCATCGCGGCGCAGCCGGCGCGGCAGAGCGGCGAGCATCTCGGTCATCTCCGCGGGTCGCGACAGCATCGGCGCGTCGTCGGGCCAGTACTCATCACTGAGATCCAGTTCAGTCCAGTCGCCGGCGTCGGCGGCGGCGACCGGTCCGAGGTGGAACCAGGTCTTGGTCAGCGTCGGCGGCGAGTGATGCGCAACCGGCGGGCCACCGGGGCCATCGAATGTCTCCGTGTCGAGTTGCTCGACCATCCCGAAACCGCGAAACTCGCGCTCGACACCGTCCCAGTAGCCGTGGTGGTAGCGGTACTCGGTGCTCAACCGCCCGGCGGAGATCTGGTCCTGCACCTGGACGCGGGCGACGACGTGCACGGGGAACGGCAACGGCGTCCGCCACCGGGTCGCCGGATGAGCTTCGTCGCGCAACCGGAAGTGCGTGGACGGGACGTACTCCACGGTGGTGTGGGCGCCGAGGTGGTTGTCCATCGCGTCGAGCAGGTAGGGCTTATGGCCGCCGGTGACATCGAGGAATCGCCATGTAGCCGGGCCGGTCAGATCGGCGCCCCGGCTCCACAGCAGGCCCGCCATCCCGGTGCCGTGCAGGTCGGCGAGCTGCACGGCGTCGGTGTCCACCACGTCGGGCGTGCCCGATACGGTGACCGGTTCCGGCGTCCACGCGTCGCCGGACTGGTTGCCCCACAACAGGACGCGTCCATGGTCAACGTAGACGAGGTCGGCGACACCGTCGCCGTCCACGTCGCCGAGCAACAGCCGGCGCGGGTCGTGTCCATCCGGCAGCCGCGGCGCGCGGCGCATCTGCACCAAGGAACCGAAGCGGCCGTGGCCGAGGTTGGGCCAGTAGGCGATGTTGCCGCTGCGCACGAGGACGATGTCTTGTAGTCCGTCGCCGTTCATGTCGGCCAGCCGGACGCGCGGGTCGGCCAGGTCGATGCCGGCGGGGCCGTTCGCGACCGCGGTGCGCCGCCACGCGAGGCGGGGGTCGGCGTCGTTGAACCAGCACTCCAGCGAGGCGTCGGAGCGGACCACGTCGGTCAGCCCGTCACCGTCCAGGTCGACGAGTTTCACGTGCGGGTCGTCGATGCCGACGGTCGGTGCCTGCCGGTACGGCTGGAACGAGCGTCGGCTCCAGCCGCCGGCGAACGTCATCGGGAAATATCCGGCTTGGGTCGCCGACTTGACCAGCAGGTCGGCCCGGCCGTCACCGTCGGCGTCGATGAACTGTACACCGGGCTCGCCGAGGCGCTGCGGTGGAGCCTCCGGGATGAGGCGGGGAAGGTCGAAGCGCCCGCCGCCGTCGTTGCGCCAAAACCGCGCCGTGGCGCCGAGTTCGACGATGTCGGGCAGCCCCCGCCCGCGCAGATCGACCATCGCCATCGTCGGGTCGCCCAGCGGACGGGTCGGCAGCCCCTGCCCGGTCAGCGCGGCGAACCGTCGCCGCTGCGGCTCGAACGCGGTGTAGCCGAACGTCAACGGCGGCAGCTGCTCGTGGTGCGGCGTGCCGGATTGGTCGTCGACGCCGACCACGTCCACGCGGCTTAAGAGTGACGCGCCGTTGAAGGGCGCCTTCTCGTAGGTAAAGCGGTACTCGCGCGCCGGGCGCGTCACGCCGTCTACCGCGTGCGTCGACACCCGGATGGCGCGGCAACGCAGAGCCGTGCGGATCTCGAACCCGGCCCGATAGTCCGAGAACGGATCCGAACGCTGCTCGTACTCAAGATCCACCCGAACCAAAAACGAGGGATCGGCCCGGTCGCCGTAGTCGGCGTACTCGATGCGGCCGATCACAGGCTGGTCCCAGGCATGCCCAGGCTCCTGGCCGTGATCGCGCGCGTACGTGTAGCGGACGAGGTTGCCGAACACGTCGGTGGTCTCGGTGATTCTCCAGGCGAACACGCGTCCGCGCCCACCTGCTGCCCGATCATCGACGACGGCCGGATCGCGCCAATCCGCACTGGCATCGCCAGGCCGCGGCGTGCCATAGCGGGTTCGCATCCCGTCCCGGCTGCGGACCTCCCAGTAGTCGCCCGTGCCGTCGCGCACGTGCTCGATACGGGCGAACAATCCCTCCGTGCGCGGGCGGTAGCGCACTCGCCCATTCTCGTCGTCGGTGACCGAGACAAGATCTTCTGCCCCGGACAAGACGAACACATCGCGCGGCCCGCCATCGGATCCGTCTTGGTAGCGGGGCACACCCCGCGACGTCTTGTGCGCCACCCCGGGCAGGCTCAACGACCAGCCCAACCCGAACGGCCCGTTGCCGGTGCCGGTGCTGTAACCGAGCGTGAGCTGCGGCTGCAACCCGTTGCGGCCCGCCGGTAGCGTGATCGGCACCGAGAAATTGCCGGTCCCTGTGAACAGATCCGCCGAGAACGTCTCACCCAACCCGCCGATGGCCCCGCCGCCCGACGGCAGTGAGATCACCGATCCGCCCGCCGTGGCGTCTGTGCTATTGCCGCCCATCGGTCACTCGCTTCCACTGAGAGGAAATCCGGCTCGCGGCAACTTGCACAGCTTTCTCCGGGGCGTCATCCGGCTCGTACCGAATCGATGCGCGGAGTCTCCGCTGCACGCTCACCGCGAACCGGGCCTGGTGCGCGCGCTCGCGATCTAGCGTGTTTGTCGCTTGTGCCAGAAGCTGCCACATCTTGGTGCGAAGCATATGTTCCTCCCGCACACTCCTTGACCTGCTGCCAATCGCTTCGAATTCAGGACCCGACAAACTCGAGTTCAACCTGAACATCTCAAGGGAGAGAGGGGCGGCGGATGCCACGGTTGAAGCCCGCACGACCAAACGCACAATGCAAACGCCGGCACTCCGGACAGCGCTCCGCCCCACCAAGGTCCCACGTGTCCGCTTCGGAACTGGCGGCGATTGTCTCCTTCGAAGGGTTGCACATCGCCACTCTTCTGCGCAGGGATCGTGCCGACCCTGGGCGACCATGAAATCAAGAACTAGGGGCGCATCTGAGTTCTGGATCAGGCAGCTTGCCCGGTTGCATGCAATGGATCAGGCGCTTCTCTCGCGGCTGAGCACGACCGAGGCTCCAGGAGCTTCCTGCGGACGATCTCAGCGCGAACCGGCACGCTGCGCTCGGCCCGCTCGCGAAGGTCGCCGTACTGCCCGCGGCGGAGATGGGCCGTATTCTGGAAGCGAGCGGTCCGCGTTTCGAACCACACGCGCTCGTCGTCGCGAGAGACTGATGATCTGCCCGCGCGCGATGACCTCGCGCGCAAGCAATGGGACGGAGTTCAAGATGACGAGGTCCACCTGGCGCTGAGCCGCGGCGTCGAGCTTCTCGCTTGGCGTGTCGAGCATCGTCGGCGCTGGCAACTCGTCGAAGAGGATCGCGCACGTCCACCTCGCTCCCCGGACGCTCTGTGCCCGAGGCGACAGATCCAAGAGATAGGCGAGCCGGATGTCCCGTCGGTCAGCGAGGACGGTGCGAAGCCGCGCGCCGATGTCCATGAGGCCAGCATGGCCGGCGTGTCG
>DASTMZ010000079.1:0-16434 GCA_035713725.1 Micromonosporaceae bacterium | reverse complement strand
GTACGCACGATTCCGCGAGTTTGACCCGACGCGCCACGGACCGCAGCTGGCCCTGTCCACCGTGACCACCGCGCATCTTGTCGGTTTTTCTTCTACGCACGAAATGAGCGGACGGCTCATTGCCGATGCCGAACATGCCGGATAGCGTCAAATTTCCACGACGGCAGATCAGCGTGTCAGGCCGCGGTCGACGTGACGATTAGCCCGCTACGCGGTGATTCCGGTGGCCGTCAACGCGGTGCGCAAACCTCTCCATTGCGTTAGGACCAACGGTGTCCGCGCGCGGTTGCATCGACGGCCCGATGTGATGATCTTGTTACTACACCCCAGCCAAATGGCGGTACCACCGTTACCGTTGCGTCCCTCGGCGCTCCCCACGAAGCCCGCTAGCCTGAGAGAATGCACACAGCCGTGCGGGGAGGCATCGCGATCGTCTCCACGGCGGACCGGCACGCCCGTGAATGTCACTGGCAGCCATCGCATTCCTAGGAGACCGTCAGTGACCATTCAACGCAGCGCCGAGGAGCGCAGCCAGCCGCTTTCGACCACCGACTTCGCTAACGCCGCCGAGGCGGTTGTCGCGAACATCGAGAAGGTCATCGAAGGCAAGACCGCGACGATCCGGCTCGCGCTCGCCGTCCTGCTGGCGGAGGGCCACCTGCTCATCGAGGATGTGCCCGGCGTCGGCAAGACCAAGCTCGCCAAGGCATTGGCCCGTTCGATCGACTGCTCCGTCCGGCGCATCCAGTTCACGCCCGACCTGCTTCCGTCGGACGTAACCGGCGTCAGCGTCTACAACCAGGACGCGCGGGAGTTCGAGTTCAAGCCGGGCGCGATCTTCGCGAACATCGTGGTGGGTGACGAGATCAACCGTGCTTCGCCCAAGACGCAGTCCGCGATGCTCGAGTGCATGGAGGAGCGTCAGGTCACCGTCGACGGCCTGACGTACGAGCTGCAGGCGCCGTTCATGGTCATCGCGACCCAGAACCCGATCGAAATGGAAGGCACCTACCCGCTGCCCGAGGCGCAACGAGACCGGTTCACGGCCCGGATCGCGATGGGCTATCCGGACACGGTCTCCGAGATCGCGATGCTTTCCGCGCACGGCGCCGAGGACCCGGTCCTCGACCTCAAGCCGGTGTCTGACGCCTCGGTCGTACGCCGGATGATCGAGACGGTACGCGACGTACACGTTGCCGACGCGGTGAAGTACTACGCGGTGCAGCTGTGCCACGCCACTCGGGAGTCGCAGGAGCTACGTCTCGGCGCGTCTCCGCGCGCCACACTGCAGCTGTTGCGCACCGGCCGGGCGGTGGCCGCGCTCGAAGGCCGCGACTATGTGGTGCCGGACGACCTCCAGGCGCTCGCCGTACCGGTGCTCGCCCACCGCATCATCCAGACCGCCGAGGCGCAGCTGTCTCGCCGGACCACGGACGCGATCGTCGCCGACATCGTGCACCGGCTGCCGCTGCCGAGCGAGCGTACGCCGCGGACGACGTACCCGACTCGTGCGAGCGCCCCGCCGACGCAGCCGAACACGCCGTACGACCCGCGGAGGCGTTAGCCGTGCGAGAGGGACTACGGGGGCTCACCGGCCGGGGTCGCTGTTTCCTCTACGCGGCAGCCGCCGCCGCGGTCGCCGCGCTGATCCTGGGTGAGAAGGACTTCCTACGCATCGCGGTGTTGCTTGCCGCCTTGCCGCTGATCGCCGCGTGGCACGTCGGGCGAAGCCGCTACCGGCTGTCCTGCCACCGGTCACTGGACCCGAACCGGGTGCAGGTCGGCATGACCGCGCGCGTGTTGCTGCGCCTGGAGAACCTGTCCAACTTCACGACCGGCACGCTGCTGCTCGAGGACCGGCTGCCGTATTCGCTGGGCAGTAGGCCGCGCATTGTGCTCGAGCGGCTTGGTCGCCGGCACGCCAGCACCGTGGCATATACGGTGCGGGCCGACGTACGAGGCCGGTTCGAGGTCGGACCGCTGGTGGTCCGCCTCACCGATCCGTTCGGCCTGTGCGAACTCACGCGCTCGTTCCCGAGCGTCGACCACCTGATCGTGATCCCGCAGGTGCACCCGCTGCCGATGGTCCGGCTGGCCGGCGAGTACGCCGGCGCCGGCGAGAGCCACGCTCGCAGCGTCGCGGTGCATGGCGAGGATGACGCCGCGACCCGCGAATACCGCCACGGCGACGACCTGCGGCGCGTGCATTGGCGATCGACTGCGCGCACTGGTGAGCTGATGGTCCGGCGCGAGGAGCAGCCGTGGGAGTCCCGCGCCACGATCGTGCTCGACACGCGGGCACGGGCACACCGTGGCGAAGGACCGACGTCCAGCTTCGAATGGGCGGTGTCGGCCGCGGCAAGCATCGCCGAGCACCTGCGGCACGCCGGCTATAAGGCCCGGTTGGTGACCGACGCCGGCATCGACGTCGACACCATGGGCGTCGACGCCACGCTGCTCGACCACCTTGCCGAGGTCCAGCCGTCGCAGCACGGCGACCTCGGTGTCGCGGTCGAGCAGGTCCGGCGCCGTTCGGATGGCGGCCTGGTCATCGCGATCCTCGGCCTGCTCGACGAGCCGGAGGCCGAGCTGCTTGCCTCGCTGCGCCGCAGCGGGACGACCTGCGTCGCGTTCTTCATCAACAGCACCACGTGGCTGAACCTGTCGACGGCGGCGCGGGAGGCGGCCGACGAGGCCCACGCGGTCGCCGGGCTCAGCCTGCTGCGCACCGGCTGGCGCGTCATCGACGCGCCGCACGGCTCGAGCCTGGCGTCGTTGTGGCCACAGGTCGGCCGCGGATCGCAGAGCTTCGCGTGGCGCGCGACGCTCGCCGAGACGGTCTCCGGCGGTGTGCGATGAACCAACGACGTCACCTCTCACTCGTGGCCGCGGCCGCCACCCTGATGGCGGCGGCACCGATCAAGGTGCTGTTCAACGACTGGTCGTGGCTGGTCGACAGCATCTTTGTGGTCGCCATCGTCTGCGCGGTCGGCATCGGGTCGCGCGCGATGCGACTGCCGGTCTGGGCGCAACCAGTGGTCGGCCTGGTGGCCGTCATGCTCGTCGTGACGCTGGTGAGCGTGCGCGATGTCGCGATCGCTGGACTGATCCCCGGCCCGGCCGCGTGGCACAAGATCGGCGACCTGCTGACCGCGGCCGGCAACGACATCCGTACGCTCGGCATCCCGGTAGACAGCGACCCAGGGTTGCTGATGCTGACGACGGCGGGCATCGGCATCGTGGCCGTGTTCGTCGACTTCCTCGCGGTCAGCCTGCATCGGCCGGCAGCGGCGGGTCTTCCGCTGCTCGCCGTCTACGCGGTGCCGGTCGCGATCGACACGAAGAGCATCTACTTCGCGGAGTACGCGATCGGTGCGGCCGGCTACCTGTGGCTGCTCGTCACCGACAATGTCGACCGGGTGCGCGTGTTCGGCCGGCGGTTCACCGGCGAGGGCAAGGGCGTCGACATGTGGGAGCCGTCGCCACTCGCGGCGGTGGGTCGACGCATCGCGGTCGGCTGCGTCGCGTTGGCGATCCTTGTGCCCCTGGTCGTCCCCGGCTTCAACACGACGCTGGTCGGCGTGCTCGGCACGGTCGGCGGATCCGGCGACGGCACGGGCAACTGCCCTCGCTGCGCGCCGTCGGGCAGCGTCAACCTGCTGGCCACCCTCGCCGGAAAGTTGAACGAGAACGACACGATCACGCTGGCTCACGTCACCACGAGCGACGCGACTCCCGAATACCTGCGGTTCGCTGTCGCGACGCAGCTCACCAAGAATGGCTTCCTGACCGTCGCGCCGGTCGGTCAGCCGCTCAGCCGGGGCACGCCGAACTCGTACATCCCCAACATCCCCTCCACCCATCAGAGCGCGACCGTGACGGTGGCAAGCCTCAACCTCAACTACCTGCCGATCTACGCCCTGCCGACGAACGGGACGCTGCAGGGCATCGGCGACGACTGGCGCTTCGACCAGGATTCCGACGAGATCTTCTCCACGCAGGCGCACACCACGCAGGGGATGTCGTATTCGTTCGAGTACGACAAGCCGACGTACACGCCGGAACTGCTGCGCACCGCACTGCCGCTCAAGCCGAGCGACCCGCTGCAGCGGAGCATGACCGCGGTTCCGGAAAACGTGAAGCAGGTCGAGGACATCGTCAAGGACCCGTCCATGCAGGCGAATGACGAGTACGACCGGGTGCTGAACCTATACAAGTACTTCAGCACCTCGAACGGTTTCTTTTACTCGACGTCGACGAAGCCCGGCACCACCGGCACCGACATCGGCAACTTCCTGACGCAGAAGACCGGATTCTGCGTGCAGTACGCCGCGGCGCTGGCGTGGGTCGTCCGCGCGGCCGGCTTCCCGGCGCGCGTCGCGCTCGGATTCAACCTCGGCACCAAAGACAACACGGGTGTGTGGTCCCTGACGAACAAGGCGCTGCACGCTTGGACCGAGGTCTACTTCGACGGCTTCGGTTGGGTTCCGTTCGATGCCACGCCGAGTGCCGGCGGCACCTCGTACACGGCCTGGGCACCGAATCCGAACGCGGCGATCGCCCCCGGAGGTAACGGGTCGACCGGCCCGGACGAGAACATCACGCCGGGCTCGAGCGCACACCCGAACCCCGGTCTGACCGAGCGTGGCACGCCCGGCGGGGGGATCGGGCCACAGGGTGGGTCGTCCGTACCGTGGTGGACCTACGTCGTGATCCTCGCGCTGCTCGCGATCGCGGCGTCACCGTTCGCCGCTCGGGCCCGACTGCGGCGGCTCCGTACGTCGGCGGGCTCATTCCCGGCCGGCCAAGTCGACGACACCGATATCGGTGTGCTTGCCGACGACGGCAAGATCATCACAGCCCAGCGAAGACGGGTACACGCCGTCTGGGACGAGTTCGTCGACACGCTCGTCGACTTCGGGATCGGGATCGACCCGACCGAGACACCGCGTGCCGCCGCCGAACGCGTTGCGGGCACTCCCTACCTCTCCGACGACGTGGTGCGCGACGTCCAGCAACTCGGCCAGGCCGAGGAACGCGCGCGCTACGCGGCTCGCCCCGGCATGACGCCATCGTTTGCCGCTGCGTTGCGCCGGATTCGGCGAGCATTTGCCGACCGGGCACCATGGCGGACTCGGCTGCGCGCGCTGCTGCTGCCGCCTTCGGTCACGTCACGGTGGCGTGGCGCGGTGGTGGGGGCAGCCGCACAGGCGAGCGCGTGGATGCAGGGCGTACGAGACGCCGTCGTGCGCACCGTGAACGTACGGGCACGGCTCGCCAGCAGCCGCCGCTAGCCACGCTGCGCCGCAACCTAGCGAACAGCGGCCAACAACGGCACACGAAACGGCGGGCGGTCACGTTGACCGCCCGCCCGTTCGATACTGATAGCCGTTCGATGCTGATTTGCCGTGCTCCGCGGTTACATGTAGCTGTCGCGACCGCGCCACCGCTCCTCGAGCCGGTCGAGGATCGACGAGCGGCGGGCGCGCGTCGTCCGGGTCGCCGTGCCGCCGACCGAGCGCATCGTCGTGCCGGACTGACCGTGCCGCGCGGCTTGATAGCCGAAGACGGCGGCGCCCAGCATCACCACGAAGCCGGCGACACCGATCAGCGGATTCTTGCTCGCGACGCCGAGGACGACGACCGCGAGGCCAATGACCGCGATCAGGGCGGCGAAGATGATCCGACGCTTGGCATGGAAGCGAGGATCGCTGGCGCGCACCGCGTTGGCGAACTTGGGATCCTTCGCCAAAGACTGTTCGATTTGATCAAACAGACGCTGTTCATGTTCAGAGAGCGGCACGGCACTCCTCCCGGTCTTCGTAGCCGGCCCATCAGCCGGCAGCGACCGCGACAGCCGGTCGGCTGCTTGTCGTAAGTCTACGAGCGGCGACCCGGGGCGGAAAGCGGGACGTCTTGCGCGAGGGAGCGGATTTGCGCCGGCCAAGCAACCGGAACCACCCCTCATGACATCATCATGCGCCTTTTGCGGCTGTTGGGCGTCCTGTCCGCATCATCGAGCGCCGCCGTCCGGACTCTCGCCGTCCGAGCGGTTCCACGGCTCACCCGCCTGCCACCAGTCCACGCGATCACTGTCCGTACCCGTGGCCACGTGACCGACCGCGTCGGCACCGAGCAGGCTGGCCGGGCGCACTGCGAACCGGCCGAAGCGCTCGGCCGCCGCATCGGCCGCTCGTTCGACGTGTGCCCAACCGCGTTCGCGCTCCCCGAGCGCCGGCTGCCTGACCAAGTCCACCGCATCGACCAACCCTTCGGCTCGCACGCCAAGCAGCCGGATCCGGTCGCCGGGCGCAAGCGCGGTGAACAACGCCATGGCGACCTCGAAGATCTCGCGGGCCACATCCGTCGGGCTCGGGAGCGTCCGAGAACGGTTGAGCGTCCGGAAGTCGGACAGCCGTACCTTGATCGCCACCGTACGGCCGGCGACGCCCGCGGACCGAAGTCGGCCGGCGACGCGCTCGGAGAGCGCCAGCAGCGTCCGGCGCAGCACGGCTTGATCCTCGATGTCGACGTCGAACGTCGTCTCCGCGCTGATCGACTTGTCGACGTGAGTGGCGACCACCCGGCGATCATCGCGGCCGTTGGCAAGCGCATGCAGATGACTCGCCGCCGCCTCCCCGACCGCCGCCTTGAGCATGCCACGGGGTGCCGTGGCAAGATCGCCGATGGTACGCAGCCCCAGCCGGCCCAGCAGTTCGTCGGTGCGTTCGCCGACCCCCCACAGCGCGCTGACCGGAAGCGGATGCAGGAAATCGAGCACACGGTCGCGCGGCACCACCGACAGACCGTCGGGCTTGCACCGGGTGGACGCGAGCTTCGCCACGAACTTCGTCGGTGCGACGCCGACCGAACAGGTCAACCGCTCATGATCCAACACCCGGTCGCGGATCAACTGGCCGATGTCGGCGGGGCGGCCGAGCAGACGCCGAGCACCGCTGACATCCAAGAACGCCTCGTCCAACGACAGCGGCTCGACGAGCGGCGTGACGTCACGGAAGATCTGCATCACCGCGCGGGACGCCGCGGCGTACGCACTGAAGTCGGGCGGCAGGAAAACCGCGGCCGGGCAGAGCCGTCGCGCCCGGCCGCCAGGCATGGCGCTGCGTACCCCGAATTCGCGCGCCTCGTAGCTTGCCGAGCTGACCACTCCGCGAGGCCCCGCGCCACCCACCACGACCGGCTTGCCGGCTAGCTCCGGTCGCCGGCGGATCTCCACCGACGCGAAGAACGCATCCATGTCGACGTGCAGGATCGGGCACCCGGTGTCGTCGGCTCCGGCGCCGAAGTCATCGTCTGCCCGGCCGCGACGCGGGAGTTGCGCGCTGCGTCCCACGGTACGAGGCTACCGACAGACTCCGACGCCGGCGGACGACGCGCAGGTCAACCGCGTACCACGATGAGCGGGATCATCATCTCCGTCGCGCTCAGCGCGCCGTGGTAGGCGACCAGACTCGCCTCGGACGGTGCGACGACCGACTGCACGACCACGTAGTCGTCGCGACAGATCACCACCACATCGCCGATGCGCTCCAGGTGCGCGGCGGTCACGTCGCCGTACAGTCCGGCATCAACTACCTCGTCGCGGCTACCGATCCAGGCGTTGTCGCCGAGGATGGCGCGCCACGTGTCGATCACGTCCGGAGCCGCGCCGGGCGCGGTGTGCAGGTATCGGACCCGTGGCTCGCCCGCGACCACGTCCACGCCGGACCGGAGTGCGCGATCTGTGTCGAGATCGAAGCGCCGATCTTCGGGCACATCCAGCTGGCCGTGGTCGGCGGTGACGAGGATCGCGGTGTCGGTCGGCAGACCGTCGGCGAGCCGACCGATGAGGATGTCGGCATCCGCCGCGGCGTCGCGCCACTCCGCCGACGCCACGCCCGACGCATGGCCGGCACGGTCAAGATCCGGGTGGTACCCGTACACGAGCGTCGGCCCGTCGCCGTACGCCAGCGCGTCACGTACCTCGGTGACGACCTCGTCGATCGTGCCGGCTGGTCGGTATGCCGCGCCCCGGTATGCCGCAACGGTGAGCCCACTGCCAGCGAACGCCGGCCGCGACACGACGGTCGCCGCGAGGCCGGCCGCCACGGCGCGTTCAAACACCGTGGGTACCGGCTGCCACGTGCTCGGATCCGGGTCGTCCCACCATTTGATGTGGTTGAGTACGCGGTCGGTGCCCGGTACGCGTACCGAGAACCCGATCACGCCATGCGCGCCCGGTGCCGTACCGGTGCCCAGCCCGACGACACTGACCGGTGTCGTCGACGGGAATCCGGCGGTCAGCGGCAGCAGTGCACCGAGGCGACCGGCGAGGATGTCGGCGATCGCCCCGTACCCGGCACTGTCTCGATCGGCCACGGCGGCGGCCACAGCTGAAGCCGCCGTCGAAGCCGCCGCAGCCGCCTCCAGCTGGTGATATCCGAGACCGTCGACGAGTACGACGCCGATCCGCCGAACGCCGTCCAGGCGCGCTGCGAGCCCGATGTGGTCAACGAAGCCGAGCGCCGCGGCGCGATCGCCGACCAGCGTGGTTACCACGCTCGGCAGCACATCGGGCAGGCTCGCCGCACCGTAGCGGGGCAGCACCCAGCCGGGGCCGGTCAGGGTCACCGGGTCCGCCGCGCCAGCAGATGCAGCTGCGTCGCGATGTCGCGGAACGGCGGCTGGCCGGCGGCCGACAGTTCGAAGCGCAGCAACGCCTGCGGGTCCGAGTCGGCGAGCGTACCGGGCACGATGTCGGCGATCACGCGGACACCATGTACCGATTCGACGTCGAGCCCAGCGCCGACGACCAGCGCGGTGATCGAGTCGGTGTCGTAACGCCGCTGGCTCTTGCCGCCACCGGACGCCACGCCGGGCGGGGTCGCGAGCATGTCGGCGGCGGTGGACACGTGCCCGCCGAGCGCCCGCGCCAGCACCGCACCCGATCGGTTCGCCACCACGATGCTCGCCGCGCCGCCCGGTCGCAGTACGGCGGCGATCGACGTCATCACGCGCGTCGGGTCGTCGACCTCCTCGAGCACGCTGTGGCACAACACCAGATCGGCGCTACCAGCCTCGACCAGCGCGGCCAACTGGTCGCCGTCGCCTTGTACGCCGCGGACGAGATCCGCCACACCGGCGTCGGCGGCACGCCGGCCGAGACTCGCCAGCGCGTCCGGACTCGCATCGATCACGGTGACACGGTGACCGGATTCCGCCAGCGGCACGGCGAATCCGCCGGTGCCACCGCCGACGTCCAGCACCCGCAGCGTGTCGCCGGCCCGTCGCTCCACCTCCGCGCGCAGCTCGGCCCAGATCACGGCGGTACGCGGGCCGGACGTGACGCCGGCACGGGTCGTCTCCACGTCTGCAGAGCGTAGTGCCGGCTCGCGGTCGGCCCTAGGCGGTTGCGCCACGGCAGGGACAGCGCGGCGCGGTCGGCGGGGCTAGCGGAAGTCGCGCGACGACGTCCGCACCGGCAGCCGCAGCGGCGCAAGGTGCTCGGCGTTCAGGTTCACCACCCCCTCGTAGCGCTCCACCCGGCCGCGGATGAGCAGCGCCGGCGACGTCTGCGCGACCCGCCGGAACCGCTGCCACAGACCGGGTGAGCAGACGATGTTCAGCAGGCCGGTCTCGTCCTCGAGGTTCATGAACGTGATGCCACCCGCGGTCGCCGGACGCTGGCGATGCGTGACAATGCCGCCGACGAACACCCGCCGACCGTGCTCGACCTGCATCGTCGCCTCGACAGACAGCGCACCCAGCTTCGTCAGTCCGCCACGGATGAACTGCACCGGATGACACTCCGGCGACAGGCCGGTTGCCCAGACGTCGGAGACCATCTCGTCGACCGCGTCCATGCCGGGCAGCATCGGCGCGTCCAGTCCGGTCGTGGTGCCCGGCAGCCGGCCGGCCTTCTCCTGTGCCGCCGCTCCCGCCGCCCACAGCGCCTCCCGCCGGCCAAGGCCGAAGCACGCGAACGCGTCCGCGGTGGCGAGTGCCTCCAGATGCGCGGTGGTGAGCCCGGCGCGCCGCGCGAGGTCGGCCATATCACGGTAGTGTCCGCCGCTCGCGCGCTCCGCCTCGATCCGCTGGGCGATCGACGGTGCCTTGCTCGCCCGGGAACGCTCGGTGCCAAGGCTGCGGACGGAGTTCAGACCCAGCCGTACCCGTGGACCGTTCGTGCCCCACAAAGCCGGCGGCTCCCCCGCGGCGCTGGCCTCCCGCGAACCGGGCTGGCGTTCCAGCGTCGCGGCGGCGTTGCTCGCGTTGATATCCGGCCGCAGCACCGTGACGCCGTGCCGGCGAGCGTCGTCGACCAGCGTCTGCACCGAATAGAAGCCCATCGGCTGCGCGTTGACGAGTGCGGCGCAGAACGCGGCGGGGTGATAGCGCTTGAGCCATGCGCTCGCGTAGACGAGATAGGCGAAGCTCATCGCGTGGCTCTCCGGGAAGCCGTAGTTCGCGAACGCGGCGAGCTTGACGAAGATGTCGTCGGCGAGGTCACCGGTGATGCCGTTGTGCGCCATGCCCTCGTAGAGCCGACCGCGGATGCGCTGCATCCGTTGGGTGGAACGCTTCGAGCCCATGGCGCGGCGCAACTGGTCGGCCTCGGACGGGGTGAAGTCCGCGACGTCGATCGCGAGCTGCATGAGCTGTTCCTGGAACAGGGGTACGCCCATGGTGCGACCGAGCGCGTTGCGCATCTTCTCGTGCGGGATCGTCGGTGATTCCAAACCGTTCTTGCGCCTGATGTACGGGTGGACCGAGCCGCCCTGGATCGGACCGGGTCGGATGAGCGCCACCTCGACGACGAGGTCGTAGAACTCCCGTGGCTTCAGACGCGGCAGCGTGGCCATCTGCGCGCGGCTCTCCACCTGGAACACTCCGATCGAGTCGGCGCGGCAGAGCATGTCGTAGATCTCTTTGTCGTCTAGCGCGAGCGTGCTGAGGTCGACTGAACGGCCGTCCGGCGTGGTTGACGCGAGCCGACTGGAATCGATCATGTCGAACGCGTAGTGCAGCGCGGAAAGCATGCCGAGCCCGAGCAGATCGAACTTCACGAGGTCGATGGCCGCGCAATCGTCCTTGTCCCACTGCAGCACCGAGCGGTTCTCCATGCGCGCCCATTCGACCGGGCACACCTCGATCACCGGCCGGTCACAGATCACCATGCCGCCGGAGTGGATGCCGAGGTGCCGGGGGAATGTGGCGACCTGGTTCGCGTACGCCACCACCTGCCCCGGAATCTCGCCGTCCGGTTCGGTGCTAATCGAGCCCCACTGGTCGATGCCCTTGCTCCACGCGTCCTGTTGGCCGGGCGAGAAACCGAGCGCCTTCGCGATGTCGCGCACCGCCGACCGCGGCCGGTAGGAAATGATGTTCGCGACTTGTGCGGTATGGCGACGGCCATATTTCTGGTAGACGTGCTGGATGACCTCTTCGCGCCGGTCGGACTCGATGTCGACGTCGATGTCTGGCGGACCGTCGCGTTCCGGTGCGAGGAAGCGCTCGAAGAGCAGGTTCCACCGCACCGCGTCGACGTTCGTGATGCCGAGCGCGTAGCAGACCGCCGAATTGGCCGCCGACCCCCGGCCCTGGCAGTAGATGTTGTTGTCCTTACAGAACTTCACGATGTCATAGACGACGAGGAAGTAGCCGGGGAAGTCGAGCTTTTCGATCATGTCGAGCTCGTGGTCGATCTGGTCGTACTGCTTCCCGGTGGCTGGGCTTCGTTCGCCATAGCGCAGCCGCGCGCCGTCCATCGTGAGCTTCCGCAGCCAGGTCATCTCGGTGTGGCCGGCACCGATGTCTTGGTACGCGGGCAGTTGCGGCGACACGAGCTGCAGGTCGAATGCGAGCTCGCGACCATATGCCGCGGCTCGTGCGACGGCACCTGGATAAGCCTCGAACAGCGCCGCCATCTCCTCGCCGGACCGAAGATGTGCGGTCGCCGCGGCGGGCAACCAGCCGTCCATCTCGTCGAGGCTGCGTCGGGCGCGCACCGCGGCGAGTGCGGTGGCCAGCGGGCGGCCCTCCGGCGTCGCGTAGTGCACGTTGCCGGTCGCCACGGTCGGCAACCCGAAACCGTCGGCGAGCGTGGCGAGCGCGTCGCACAGATCGTCGTCGAGCGGATCGCCGCGCCGAGTCAACTCCACCGCGACGTGGTCGTGACCGAACATTCCGACGAGCCTGTCGAGTTCGGTAGCGGCGGCATCCATGCCGGAGGCGAGCAGCGCCGCGGGAACGTGGCCCTTGCGGCAGCCGGTCAGCACGAGCACCTGCTCCTTGAGCGCGGCGGCGACCTCTTCCACGTCGTAGGCGGGACGGCCCTTCTCGCCGCCGGCCAGGTGCGCCTCGGCGATCACGGTGGACAGTCGGGCGTACCCCTCCGGACCGCGTGCGAGCACAAGCAGGTGCCGTCCCACCGGGTCGGGCTCGCCATTCTGCGGTCCCGGCAGGTCGAGCGACAGCTCCGCGCCGAACACCGCGGGCAGCTTCAGCTCGCGAGCCGCCTCGTTGAACCGCACCACGCCGTAGAACCCGTCATGGTCGGTGACGGCGAGCGCGGACAGGCCGAGCCGGGTCGCCTCCTCGGCGAGCGCGACCGGCTCGCTCGCGCCATCGAGGAAGCTGAAGTTCGTGTGGCAGTGCAGCTCTGCGTAGTCCACTGTGGACGTCCGCCGGACCAGGGTGGGTGCCTGATAGGCCGCGCGCTTGCGGGTCCACGCGGGTGAATCGCCGCCGTCCGCGCCGCTCCATTCGTCGCGGGGATGGGACAGGACGTCAACAACTGGTGGGTACGGGATGATCGGCTCGCCGTCGTCGTCGACGCCGAGGATCTCGTCCGGCGTCGCGCCACCGGAAAGCCGGCGCTCCAGCTCGCTCCACGAGATGTTCGGGTTGAAGTAGCCCATGGCTTACCCCGGCTGCCCAGCCGGCGCTTGCACCGCGGGCGGCGTCGGCGCGAGCAGCGGCGCCGGTGCGAGCAGTGCCGTCGGTTGTGGCTCAGTCATAGATCGCCTCCACCGACCAGTCGCCATCGGCGACGCTCAACAGCAGCGCACGGCCGTCGCCGAGGACAACCTGGAACCGCGTACGCCGACTCGCCTCTTCGGGCGCCCACCAGCGCTCGTCCACCGGCCATGGCCCGGCCCAGTCGACGATTTCCACGATGGACTCCCGCGACGCCTGGGTCGTCGTCGGCGTGGCCACCACCGGGGTGCGCGCCGAGCGGTGCGCGGCGAGCACGAGTCGCGCAGGTGGCGCGGTGACAGCGAGCCGTCGCGTCACTTCGACTCGTCCGCCTGCGGCATCTCGTACGTCCACCGGAAGCGGCTCGACAAGTACGGTCGCCGGTGCGGGCGCCGGCAGGCGACCGGGCCACGGCTGGTCGGCCGGCCGCACTGGCACCCGTTCGTCGCCCCACGGCGCGTACGTGATCTCGTCGCCCGGGTCCCGGCCGCCACCACGAACCGCGGTCACCACCGCCTCCGGACCGAGCAAGCCCTGAACGCGCGCCATCGCTCGATGCGCGCGGTCCCGCTCGGCACCAGCGTCGCCCCACAGGCCCAGTTGCAGCCCGGCGTGCTCGACGACCCCGTCCGGCACCAGCCGCAACCGAACAATCCCCCCGCTGGGTGGTCTGAGCCTCGCGGCGGCGCTACTCATCGGCTGTTGGCGCCCCTGGTGGTGCAACCACCCGTCAAGCTGCCACCGCACCCGGTCGCCGATCGCGGCCGCGGTCAGCAACCCGTCATGGCGCCACGTGCGGTAGAGCTCCTCACCGCGCTCGGTGACCGCCTCGATGCCGAGTCGGGTGCAGGCCAGGCCGTGACCGGCGAGCCGTTCATGTAACCGTTCAGCGAGCGCGCGTGCGGCGAACGCGGCTGCGTCGACACGGTCGATTGGTTCATCGAAACGCTCGGTGACGTCGAGATCGTCCGGTGGCTGGCGTGCCGCGAGCGGGCGCTCGTCGAGCCCGGCGGCGAGCCGATGGGCGAGCGCCGCGTCGAACCCGAAGCGAGCCAGCACATCCGCTGCGGGCAGCGCGGCGAACTCCCCGAGCGTACGGATGCCGAGCCGGCGCAGCAGATCGACCAACGTATCCCGGGATGTTGACCCGCCGGCCGACGCGGTGCCCGCCGTGCGGCCAGGCCCGCGGCCGGACGACGCCGACGTGTGCCCGCCGCCGATCGCCGCGATGTCGAAGTCAGCGAGGAACGCTGGCGTGCCACCGGGCGGGATGATCCGGCCGGCACGCGCCGCGAGCCCGGCCGCGAACATGCCGTCCGCGATGCCCACCTGTGCCTCCACGGCACACGCTTGGGCAACCTGTTCGACCAGATGCTCGGCGGCGCGCTCCTCGCCGCCGAAGTAGCGGGACGGGCCACGAGCCGCAAGGGCGCAGACGCCCGGACGCACCACGTCGACGCCGGGGGCGATCGCCTCGACCGTCGCGACCACCGGCTCGAATGCGCGCGCGTCGCGGTCCGTGTCGTGTTCGACGACAACGATCTCCGGACACCGCGCCTGTGTTTCTCGTTTACGCAGCCCGAGGCGGATGCCCTCGCGACGAGCCGCCGCCGAGCACGCGATCACCCGGTTTGCGGCCAGCACGGCAACCGGTCCAAACGTCGGCGCGCCGTCGATGAGCCCGGCCGCGACGACCGGCCAATCCGGACACCAGAGCACGAGGGTCCGACTCATGACGCGACCGCTTGGCTGGCGAGGTCGAGTTCGCGTTCGTGAACAGCCGGCAGCTCCGCGGAGACCTCGACGTCGAAACGGGTTGGCAGGAGAGTCAGTGTCCGACCGCCACGGTTGGGTCCCCGATCGACGCGTTCCCGCCACTCGGCGACCGACCAGTCGTGATCCCACGGCTGGTACGCAGGCAGCAAGAAGGTGGCTTCCCGCGGCTGCGCCGCGGCGCCACGTCCGCGGGCGGTGACGGTCAGCTGCCGACGGCGGAGCCGACCTCGTCCACGGTCGAGTCCTTCCCAAACACCACGCGTCGACTCGATCGAGAGATCGGCACCCGGCCACGAGCCACACCCGATGAGTACGCCGCCGCGCTGCCGTACGCGTGCCGCGAGCCGTCTCGTCAGGGACACGGCAACCGTCCCGGGCGGTGCGATGACCACTACGTCGAATCCGTCCAGCAGGGCGCCCACCACGGTGGCCCACTCCGGTCCCGGATGCGGCACGAGCGCGAGCCGCTCCAGCGCGACACCGGCCTCGGCGGCCGCGACCGCCCCCAGCGTCGGCATGCCGACCACGGCGCACCACGATCCCGCCTGGGACGCGGCGGCGAGCAGAGCGATCACCAGCGATGTGGTGCCGGACGCGGCGATCGTGGACCCCCGTCGCAGCCCACCGCCGGGAAGCAGCGGCCGCAACTCGCGGATGACCGGCAGCACGCGGTCCGGCGCGCCGAGTCCGCCGGCGATGCTGCCGGCATTCGTACCGGCGGCGACACCCCGTCCGGCCGCCAGCCGCAGTCGGGTGACGATGGCGTGTGCCTCGGGTTCGTACGCGATCGGTGTGGTCGCCGGCCGGACGAGACCGATCAGCCCGATCGAGCGTACGAGGGCGGCGGCGGTCTGCGCGGCCGTAGCAGGTGCTGGTGGCAACGGCACGATGTCGGCCACGACACGCCCCCCGCTTGATATATCCCCCATTTGATATGCCCCCACTGGTGCGTTCCGCCGATCCGCTGGTGCTGGTCGTCCCGTGTGCCGTGAACGTCGGTCGCCGTCAGGCGACGAGCTCGTCCAGCAGACCGGGATGGACGAGACCGAGGGCGAGCTCGACCACGGCCACGAACGACGTGGCGGCACGGACCAGGTCATCGGCCTCCCGCGCGCTGACCACGCGAGGGATGCCCGCCTCGGCGGCAGCGCGCTTGCCGGCGCTCGCCGCGAAGTAGGCGGCCCACTGACCGAGCTCCGGTGCGACGAGCGCGAGCAGATCCCACACGCTGGTGAGCTTGCTGCGACGGCTCTGCACCGGCTTGGCGCGGGCGGCGACCACGGCGGCCGCGGCACGCAGTGCGGCAAGGTGTGCGGTCGCGTAGCGGAGGCCATCGACGCGCTGCTCCTCGGCCTCGTCGAGACCTCGGCGGGCGAGGGCTAGCAACTGAGACGGTGTCCGGTGCGGGAACGAGTGCGCTGGCACGGTCGGCGCGTCGACCGATCGGGGCGCTCCCGGAAGCCACCGGCCGGGCGGTGGCATACCCACGTGGTCGTCCGCCACCTCGGCGGGCGGCGTGACCTCCACCGCGAAGAGCGTCGGAGCCGATCCCATGCTGTCCTCCCTCAACCACACACCCGAACTCGGGTGAATCGCCGGCGCGGGTGCGCCTACTCTTGCGGCCGCCGGGAAGAGCGGCTTGGTGCTGCCGGTCGGGCGTGGCGCTTCCCCGCCACGCCC